>JANXWW010000049.1 GCA_025350945.1 Burkholderiales bacterium | reverse complement strand
TGCTAATTTTAAATCTACGTTTATTGTTCGACCGTCGTAAGCCCCAGATCAAGCTGGTAGGACGATGCGCCGCTGTCGTTGCCACCATCGCCGCTACTGTCGCTACTGTCACTTGTGCCGCGCGTTTCGTTGTCAGCACGGCTCGCTTCGATACTTGCAAGGTACTCAGGCGTGACGCCACCCGTAATGTACTGACCGTCGAAACACGATGCATCGAAACTTGTAATCATCGGGTTGCACGCGCGGATGTCGTCAATAAGTTCGTCAAGCTCTTGATAGAACACAGCATCTGCGCCAATAGCTGTTGCAATCTGCGCCGAATCGCGCCCGTTCGCAATCAACTCCGAGCGCGTGGGCATGTCGATACCATACACATTCGGGAAGCGCACTGGCGGTGCTGCGGAGGCGAAGTAAACTTTTTTCGCACCGCAATCGCGCGCCATCTGCACGATCTCTTTTGAGGTTGTTCCGCGGACGATGGAATCATCCACCAGCAATACATTTTTGCCTTTGAATTCAATGCCCATCGCATTTAATTTTTGCCGCACCGAGCGTTTGCGCTCTTCCTGGCCCGGCATGATAAACGTGCGGCCGATATATCGATTCTTGATAAAGCCTTCGCGATATTTCACGCCCAACACTTGTGCGACTTCCACCGCTGATGGGCGGCTGGTATCGGGAATCGGAATCACCACATCGATTTCGATATTCGGGTTTTCACGTTTAATTTTTTCGCCGAGTGACGCGCCCATGCGTGCACGGGTTTCGTAAACCGAAATACCGTCAATCACCGAATCAGGGCGCGCCAAGTAAACGAACTCAAAAATGCACGGGTGCAGGCTCGGATTTTGTGCACACTGACGACTGAAAAAATTACCGGAAGTGTCGATCAAAATCGCTTCACCCGGGGCCACATCGCGCATCACCTTAAAGCCCATCACGTCAATCGCGACACTCTCCGAGGCGACCATGAATTCAACACCGTTCTCGCTTTCATGCTTGCCGATGATGAGCGGGCGAATGCCGTTAGGATCGCGAAATGCCAGCAAACCAAATCCGGAAATCATCGCCACAATGGCATAAGCACCTTGCGCGCGGCGATGTACGCCAGCCACTGCGGCGAAGATCGCATCAGGATCGAGACGCTGGCCTTTCGCGGATAGCTGAATCTCGTGCGCAAGCACATTCAACAAAACTTCAGAATCAGAATTCGTATTAACGTGGCGCAAATCATCCTGAAACAGATCGTGTTGCAACTGCGCAGTATTAACCAAATTGCCGTTATGGCCGAGCACCAAACCAAATGGCGAATTCACATAAAACGGCTGCGATTCGGCCACGCTGGTGGCGGAGCCTGCGGTAGGATAACGACAATGCGCAATGCCCATATTGCCTTTGAGGTTGCGCATATCGCGGGTGCGGAACACGTCACGCACGAGGCCTTTATTTTTGTGCATGTGAAAGGTGCGGCCTTCCGCCGTGACGATGCCCGCTGCGTCCTGCCCACGATGTTGCAGCACGGTCAATCCATCATAGAGTAGCTGATTGACCGGGCTTTTCGAAACGATTCCAACAATGCCGCACATGATTTTCTCCTGCCGTTAAACTTTTTTTGATTCTGATGATGGCGCTGTTGATGGTACCGCAGCAGAATGGCGATACTGTATGCGCGCTGCAACACTAGCTGGCAACAAACTGCGCGAATATAGTGCCGCCACTTCAAGCCATGGCGTGGTTGCCGCCTCACGCCACGTCACAGATTGCGGCATTTTTGTCAGTCCCAAGCCTAAGGTCAGCACCAGCAAAACCAAGGCACCCCGTGCTACACCAATGACAGCACCCAGGCCACGATCCATGCCACCCAAACCTAATTTCTTAACCAGTCCTGTGACCAGACTTGAAACCAATGCCACACCCAGCAATACCACCAAAAATATCACCACCCACGAAGCAACCAAGCGCAACACCGGCTCTACCGCCCAATCGGCAAAATATGCGGCAAGATTAGCCGCGAATGAATGCGCAAGAATAAACGCAATCACCCAGCCTGCAATATTCATCACCTCACGGATTGCACCACGCACTGCACCGACAATAATCGATAACAGCATCACCCCAATTATCGCGTAATCAAGCTCATTCATTTGGCGTGCATATCAGCGTGTTTCATCAATTATTGCAGCGGAATAATTTTCCCGTCTGAGCCGGAAAGTTTTAATTGCGCGAGCGCTGCATCCGCTTTTTGTCTGGTCGAAAACGGTCCGACGCGAATACGCGTGACGGTGCCGTTCGCCGTGGCAACCATATCGGTGTAAACCGGCAATTTTGCTGTTTTTGCCTGAGCCACAATTTGTTTGGTATTTTCCAAATCCTTGAACGCACCAACCTGCACAACAAAGCCCCCTTTGATTTCAGCTTTGGCCTCTGGTGGTTTGACTGGCACAGCAACTGGTTCAGGCTTCTTTTCCGGTTTTGTCGGCTCCACTTTCGCGGCGACTCTTGCCACAGATTCTGTGACTGGCGCAGGTATTGTCACCGTGGCTGCTTTTTGCTCAACGGGCGCTACTGATGCCACTGGCGGCGCAGGTATTGGCACCGCAGCAGCCGGGGCTTTTGGCGCGGCTGACGTTGAAGATGCGGTGGAAGGCGCTGGCAGCGGTACAGGCAACGGTGGCAGGCCATCTTTCGGCGGAATCTGGATGGATATTTCTTGCGAGCCGGATTTGGTGGCCGCTTTATTTCGCTCAGGTTCTGAATCAAAAATCATCGGCAAAAATACAATAGCAAGTAACCCGATTGTGATCGCACCGATCAAGCGGCGTCTGCCACGACGCTTGATCTCCAATTCTGCTGCCGAAATTTCCACTACCTTGGGTGATGCCATCTTTTCCATCCGTTGGGTCAGGACCCAATAAAATAATTATAAATCTTCAATAAGATTACACTTCAGCTTGCTAACTATTTTGCTTTCAGGTTGCGCATCACTTCGGCTACCGTACCGAATGATCCAAAGACTAAAATTCTATCATTCTCACTCGCCTTTTCCCGTGCGGCAGCATATGCGAGAGCGACACTGGTATGCAAAGAGAATTTCTGTTCCAGCCCCTGCGCACGCAACTTTTCGCCCAGCAAGTCAGCAGACATGCCGCGATCACCGGGCAAACCCGCCACGAACCAAAAATCAATCCGGCCTTTGATGGTCGTAATCACGGCATCGATATCCTTGTCGCGCAGCATGCTGAATACCGCGAACGTATTTTCGTAAAACCCCATCGTGCCCAGCGCATCTTCCAGCGCACGCGCGGCATGCGGGTTGTGCGCCACATCCAACACCACCGCAGGGCGGCCCGGCAGCACCTGCATGCGGCCCGGCCATTCCACTTCCAGCAATCCGCGCTTGATGTGCCCGATTGATATCGGTAATTTGTCGTGCAAAGCTGCCAGTGCTGCAATGGCCGCAGACGCGTTTTTCAACTGATACGCGCCGCGCAGAGCGGGCCACGGCAGCGAGTGCCGTGCGACATCTTTACCCGCAATCGTGCCGGTAAATTGCCACTGGTTATCCATGCGCTGATAGCGGAAATCGCGATTCAGCAGCAACAAATTTGATTCAATTGATTCTGCATATTTGACGAGTGAGGCGGGTGGTTCAGTATCAGCAAAAATTGCGGGGCGATTCGGCCGATAAATGTGTGCTTTCTCCAGCCCGATTTTTTCTTTTGTGTCGCCCAAATAGTTTTGGTGGTCAAGATCAACGCTGACCACCACGCTCACGTCCGCATCAATAATATTTACCGCATCTAGGCGACCGCCCAGACCCACTTCCAAAATCGCAACATCAACACTTTGATTTGCGAATACCCACAGCGCTGAAAGTGCGCCGTATTCAAAATAGGTAAGCGGTACAAGCGTGGGCAAATTACGTGCGGCCTCGATTGCATTGAATGATTCTATCAGCAGCGCATCGTTCGCCTCAGCCTTGTCGACACGAACACGCTCGTTGTAACGAACCAAATGCGGCGATGTAAAGAAGCCGGTTTTATATCCGCCCACATGCAGCATCGACTCCAGCATCGCGCAGGTGGAGCCTTTGCCATTGGTGCCGCCAACGATCATATTCAGCGGCGCGCGCGGGCTGCCCATGCGTTGCCAGACCTCTCGCACGCGAGTGAGCCCCATTTCGATTTCGGCTGTGTGTTGGTGGCTAATGTGTTCAAGCCAGCCATCCAACGTATTCAGATTTTCTGTATTCCCGGATGCCACATTTGCTGCGTACTGCATCAGGCTGGCACGACCGTGTTAGTGTTAGTGCTTGTGTTGCTAAAAACAGGCGCAGGTTCTTTTTGTAGCAACGTCACCAGTGACGCGATTTTCTCGCGCATGTGGCGGCGATCTACGATCATGTCGATTGCGCCTTTTTCCAGCAAAAACTCGGCGCGCTGAAATCCTTCCGGCAGCGTTTCACGCACCGTTTGCTCGATCACACGCGGTCCGGCAAATCCGATCAAGGCACCTGGCTCGGCGATTACCACATCACCCAGCATGGCAAAGCTGGCTGACACACCGCCCATGGTGGGATCGGTCAAAACCGAGATAAACGGCAAACGCGATTGCGAAAGCTGATGCAAGGTGGATGTCGTTTTCGCCATTTGCATCAGCGACAGCAACCCTTCCTGCATACGCGCACCGCCGGTTGCCGTGAAGCAGGCGAAGGGTATCTTCTCGTCCGCGCAGGCCTCCACCGCACGCGCGAAACGCTCACCCACTACCGAGCCCATCGACCCGCCGAGGAAACCAAACTCAAACGCGGCTGCAATCAGCGGCACCCCGCAGACGGTGCCTTGCATGACAATGAGCGCATCGGTTTCGCCGGTTGATGTTTCGGCATCTTCCAGCCGATCAATATATTTTTTACTGTCCTTGAATTTAAGCGTGTCAATCGGCACGATTTCTGAACCAATTTCAGCGCGGCCATTGCCATCAAAAAACATATCCAAACGTTGGCGCGCAGAAATCCGGTTATGGAAGCTGCACTTGGGACAAACGTACTGGTTGTTTTCCAGATCGGTGAAGTACAGTGTGGATTGACAAGATGGACACTTGCTCCACAAGCCTTCAGGCACGGCCTTCTTGGCCGCCACGCTTTCACGCTTGATCTTCGGCGGCAGCAGTTTTCTAAACCATGACATTGAATTGCTCCTAGGCGTCCATTGCGGCACGAATACTGTGCAGCAGCGTTTGCACATTCTTGATCGCAGCATCTGGCGAAGATTTTTCCATCTCTTGAATAATGCGCGAGCCGATAATCACCGCATCCGCAACGTCACTCACACGTCGTGCGGTTTCGCCATCACGAATGCCGAATCCCACACCAATCGGCAAATTTGTTTTTGCTTTGATTTTTGCGACCGCTGATGCAACTTCATCCGTATCGATATTGGCCGCACCTGTTACGCCTTTCAGTGAAACGTAATAAATGTAGCCACGACCGACGTTTGCTACCATTTCAATGCGCTCAGCGGTTGATGTAGGCGAAAGTAGATACACGACATCAATACCGACTGCGTCCATCGTCTTGAGGAGTTCATGGCTTTCTTCAGGTGGATAGTCAACGATAATGACACCATCAACACCGGCAGCTTTCGCGCGGTCACCAAAAACGTTCAACCCCATGCGTTCAATCGGATTCGCGTAACCCATCAGCACAATTGGCGTCACGCTGTCGGCTTTACGAAACTCAGCAACGTAAGCGAATACGTCCGCCATGCTCACACCCAGTGCCAGCGCACGCTCGGATGAACGCTGGATCACCGGGCCCTCGGCCATCGGATCCGAAAACGGTATGCCCAGCTCGATCACATCAACGCCCGACTTCACCATCGCATGCATGAGCGGCACGGTGATTTCTCGCGTGGGGTCGCCTGCCGTCACAAAGGTGACCAAGGCTTTTTTATGCTGTGCTTTCAAGCGCGCAAATTTTTCACCAATTCTTGCCGCAACGATTGGTTTCACTTCGGTTTGTATCATTTAGGATTTCGCAGCCGGTTGACAACTTGCTCGGCAATAAAACTGAAGTCCAGAACGCTCGGCCACTGTCGCCATATCCTTATCCCCTCGCCCTGAAAGATTCACCAGCAACACTTTATCCTTGGCCATGGTCGGTGCCATTTTGATGGCATGCGCAATCGCGTGGCTGGATTCCAGCGCGGGAATGATGCCTTCGATTCGGCATAGGCGGTGAAACGCAGCCAGCGCCTCATCATCATTGACCGCCACATATTCTGCGCGACCAGAATCCTTCAGCCATGCGTGCTCCGGCCCTACACCGGGATAATCTAGGCCAGCTGATACTGAATGCGTGTCCGTAATTTGCCCATCCGCATTCTGAATCAGGTAGGTGCGATTGCCGTGCAAAATACCCGCGCTACCGGCGGTGAGTGAGGCAGCATGTTTGCCCGTTTCAACGCCCTCGCCGCCCGCCTCGCAGCCAATCAGACGTACCTTTTCGCGGCCGATGTAATCGTAAAAAATACCCATCGCGTTCGAGCCGCCACCCACGCAGGCGAGCACCGCATCGGGTTGACGGCCAATCATTTCCGGCATTTGCCAGAGGCATTCTTTGCCGACCACCGAATTAAAATCGCGCACCATCATCGGATACGGATGCGGCCCTGCGACGGTGCCGATAATGTAATAAGTATTTTCAACATTGGTCACCCAGTCGCGCATCGCTTCATTCAACGCATCTTTCAGCGTCTTTGAACCGCTTTCAACGGGCACGACTGTGGCACCCAGCAGCTTCATGCGATAAACGTTTTGCGCCTGGCGCTTGACGTCCTCTGAACCCATATACACCACGCACTCCAGCCCGTAGCGTGCGGCCACGGTGGCGCTGGCCACACCATGCTGCCCTGCGCCGGTTTCAGCAATTACGCGCGGCTTGCCCATGCGACGCGCGAGCAGCGCTTGGCCGATGGTGTTATTTACTTTGTGCGCACCGGTGTGATTTAAATCTTCGCGCTTCAAATAAATTTGCGCGCCGCCCAAATCATCCGACAATCGCTTCGCGTGATAAATCGGGCTGGGACGGCCAACATAGTGTTTCAGCTCACGCTGGAATTCAGCGATAAATTCAGGGTCGGTTTTGGTTTTTTCGTACTCAATTTTAAGTTCAAGCAACGCCGCTTGCAGTGTTTCAGCCACAAACACACCGCCGTATTGGCCAAAGTGTCCGCGCGCGTCGGGGAGATCGTACATTTGCATGATTACTATTCCTTATAAATCTTCTGCGTCGGCATGCTGTACGGCCGACATAAACGCCGAAATTTTTTCGGGATCCTTGACCCCTTTTCCGCTCTCAATACCGCTCGATACATCCACCGCCCACGGCCTGATTTTTTGCACCGCATCACCCACATTTATCGGCGTTAAACCACCCGATAGGACTATCTTTTCACGAAGCGTTTCCGGGATCACATCCCAATTAAACGATTCGCCCGTGCCGCCATATTGACTCACCGACAAAGTATCGAGCAAAAGCGCCTTAGCTGTCGAAAATTCACTTTGTAATTGTACCAAATCGTCCGCTTTCATCGCGGCACCGACGCGAATTGCCTTGAGATAGGGCCGCGAAAACGAGGCGCAATAATCGGGACTCTCATCGCCATGAAACTGGAGCAGCGACGGATTCAGCGACGCACACACATCAATAACTTCGGATCGCGCCGCATTCACGAACAAGGCCACTATTGATACAAAAGGCGGCAAGGCATCACGCACCGCCATTGCTAGCCCTAGCGTTACCGCACGCGGCGATGGCGCGTAGAAAATAAGCCCGATCGCATCCGCACCTGCATGCGCGGCGAGCATGGCATCTTCCACGCGGCGAATGCCACATATTTTGATTCTGGTTTTACGCATGCTGTGATGATGATTCGTAAAAAAATGGATGGCGTTGTGCTAATTCGCTCAATAACGGAAGCCCGAATACAGGATCGTACTCGACATCGGTCAAATAGAGTCCGGCGGGCGAAAATGTGGGTGCCGCCAGCGTGCGATTTCGCGCTGCAAAAATTTCCTGGAACTGTTGTGGCGAATGCCGCGCTGCACCTACAGACACCAGGGCACCGACAATGTTGCGCACCATATGATGCAAAAATGCATTGGCGCGAAACTTGAAAAAAATGTGGCGTCCACGTTGTTGCACTTCTGCCTGATGTAACGTCTTAACGGGCGATTTTGCCTGGCATTCAGCAGCGCGAAATGATGAAAAATCATGCTCGCCCAACAGCAGATTGGCGCATTGCTGCATTGCGTTCTCATCTAACGGCATGTGGAAAAAACCGACTGCGTTGTGGGTCATTGCGCCCTGCACTGCATCATTTAGCAATACATATTGATAGCTGCGCGAACGCGCCGAAAACCGTGCATGAAAATCATCAGTCACATGCTTTGCCCACACCACGCGTACGCCCGGTGGCAGATGCGCATTGGTTCCGCGCACCCACGAATTGTCGTCGCGGTTGATGTCAGTATCGATATGCACCACCTGTGCCAATGCATGCACGCCCGCATCGGTGCGGCCCGCGCAGTGCGCTCTGACGTCAATACCGAGGAATGCTGCCAGCGCATGCTCCAGCGCATCCTGAACGCCACAGCGATTGGCTTGTGACTGCCAGCCGCAGAATTTGCTGCCATCGTATTCCAGCCCCAACGCTACCCGCATAACTGCCTGCCTCTGTATCTTCGCCTGTTTCCAACCATGATCGTGTCTGCAACGCGTAAATCCATTCGCTCAAATGAAAAGAGCGCGGTGTTCCGCGCCCTTCCTGTGTTAGCGATTTTGACTTTAAAAATAACTGCCGAAACTTAAATCCCCGCCAAAATTTTGCTGGCTGCTTCGCGTTGTGCAGGGGAGCCTTCACGAGCAACTTCGTGAAGAATCTCTTTCGCACCGTCGGCATCGCCAATTTCGATATACGCTTTTGCGAGTTCAAGTTTGGTCGCTGTAGCAGAACCAGAACCGCTATCGCCATCTGATCCGGTGCCAAGATCAAAACTTACTCCACTCAAATTATCAGCAACAGGCTTGGCATGCGCATATGAAAGATCGGATGCTTTCGCGTTAATGGTGGTGGCAAAAATTTGCTCCAGACCTGCTGGTGTGGCAGGCATGGCGGGTGCCGCCGCAGGTGGCGTGTCAAGCGACAGCGATGACAGATCAAAATCAAATATCGATGCTGAAGCTGGTGCGGCCGCAGCCGTTGACGCTGCCGGAGCCGACGGTGCATCACTTGGCACGTCGAATGCGAGATCAAAATCAAGCGCGCTGTTTGCTTCAGGTGTTGGAGTAGCTGCCGACGATGACACTGGCGCATTCAGATTCAGATCAAAATCCATCATCGGCTTTTGGTCATGCGAACCTTTTTCATGTGGGCCAGATGACGCCACATTCGCTGGTAAAGCATCCGTAAAGCCCAAATCAAAATCAACATCGGGAACATTTGACGCAGAAGCTTTGGCGACATTAGCCACCGCAGCAGCGGCTCCAACGGCACCTGCAGCCGCAAGCGCTACGCCACCAGCAGCAACCTTGGCTGTGGATGCAGCAGCGGCCGTGCCACCGTAGAGCGGATTCGTCGGATCAATCGATGCACCCAGTGAAGATACTTTGGCCCATGTTGGGTTATCAATACCGATTGCGTCTTTCAGCTCACGCGCGACTGGCTCAAACGCTTGCGGGCTCTTGCGCGAGTGATAAATTTCAAGCAGTTTTACCGCAATTTCATGACGATTCTTGTCACGGCCCATGGCTTCTTTAAGGATTTCTTCCGCCTGTGCATCGCGACCGTAGGCAATATAAACTTCGGCTTCCGCAACCGGATCAACCTCATCTGTATCAATCATGCCTGGTCCGGTTTTATCAAAATCCGTCAGGAACGAGCTGTTACCGGTATCTACCAAACCGCCCGCACGATTACCCGTGACAGTATTAGGCTTCATATCGCTCGGCATAATCGACGAGGTGTTAATCATCTGGCTGGAAGGTGGCGCGACAGGTTTTTTCTTGCGACGTGACATGAAGAACAGGCCCACACCGCCGAGAATTGCCGCCGTTGTTGCGCCGAGCGCAATAGCATTTTCTTCGATGAAGCTGGGCTCAGGTACGGGCGCAGGTGGAGGTGCTTTCACAACAGCAGGTTTTGTATCGGGTGCCTTGGGCGCGACTGCCGGTGCATCAACTTTTGGCACATCTGCTTTTGCCACATCCACTTTTGGTGCTTCAACCTTGGCTGGCTCTGGCTTCACCGGATCAGCAGGCTTGACAGGTGTGACCTGCGCAACTTTGGGATCAACAGGCGCGACTACGGGTGCCACTTGTGGTGTAACAACTTTTGCCGACTCTGCTGCTTTAGGTTTTTCCTCTACTTTTGCGGTTTTGGTATCTACAGCCTTCGCGTCTGCTTTTGCCGGTGGTGCAATACCTTTCAAATCAGCCAGCTCGCGCATTTTTGCAATCTGCTTTTCGAGTTCAGCCACACGAGAGTTAGCTTCTTTCAGGCGATTATCCTTGGCGATGCTTTCTTCTCTGAGCGCGTTAAGCTGCTCTTGCGCTGAGCCTTTTGCACCGGCACTGCCCGCTTTTGCATTTGTGTTATCTGATTTTGCGATTTTGAGCTTGTCACCCGTTGCAGCAGAGGCCGCTGGTTTGTCAGGCTTCGCGACCGCAATTTTTCCCGCACCTTCGTTTGCGGTGGAGGTTTTAGGTGTCATCGACTGTGCTGCGCCTGCAACTGAGTCGCGATAGCCTTTCCAGTCGGCCACCTGTACTTTGATTTCGTTTTGCGCTTCGGCACGCGTTATTTTTCCAATATCAGCTGATGTTGGTACACGCAATATTTGGCCCGTTTTCAGCTGATTCATATTGTTGCCAATGAATGCCGATTTGTTCTCACGGTAAAGCGCAACCAGCATTTGCTCAAGCGACACCGTATCCGGCTTCACAGCCGATGCAATTTTATTCAGCGTATCACCGCTCTTAACCGGGCCATAGGTGTCAGCAGGCGCATCTTTGCTGCTCGGTGCAACAGTTGATGCGGTGGGACGCGAAATTGATGGCGATGATGGTGCAGTGGCCGTTGCTGCTGGCACAACCGGCGCTGCCGCTTTTGGCGCAACAGCGGGTGGCGCGACTCTGGCCTCACTGAAACCGGGCGGATCAAGCAGAATTGGATATTCGCGCAACAAACGGCCAGACGGCCAATTCATCTCGACCAGTACGTCGAGGAAAGGTTCATTGATCGGTGCCTGGCTGGTAATTTTCAACACGGGCTTGCCGTCGGTGCGACGCTCAACACTGAAGCGTAACTGGCGCAGCAACGGCAAATATTCAACTCGCGCGTCGGTATATGCCTCGGGGCTGGCCACGCGCGCGGCGATGGATTCAAACTCACCCGCTTGCAATGACATCAATTCGATCTCGGCCAACAGCGGCTGGCCGAGCGATGAATTAACCGAGAGGCGGCCTAAGCCTGCGGCATCTGCGAAAAACGCGGACGCGGCGAGGAAGACACCTCCCAGTGCCATGACTAATTTTGTTCTTGGTGGACGGTTCATTTCGTGAGCCCAACCCTTCGTTTTTTTAGATAATTTAAAATAACATCAAGGAGTTATTGTTGCAATCTTATTCTATTTCTCACATTAGAAGCCAAAGTCACGGATTTTTCAAGCCTTATGCGAAAAAACAACAAATTGAGTCATGAACCGTCTTTGCTGCATCCCCTGCTATTTCTCCAATAAAATTCGCAGCATGCGGCGCAACGGCTCTGCCGCGCCCCATAAAAGCTGGTCACCTACCGTAAACGCGCTCAAATATTGCGGCCCCATCGCGAGTTTGCGCATGCGCCCCACCGGAATGTGCATATTACCCGTCACCGCTGCAGGCGTGAGTTCGCGCATTGAGCGTTCCCGTTCATTCGGAACCACTTTCGCCCAGTCGTTATCGTTCGCAATAATTGCTTCAATATCCGCGAGCGGCACGTCTTTTTTCAGCTTGATGGTCAACGCCTGGCTGTGGCAACGCATCGCACCTACGCGTATGCACAAGCTATCGATTGGCGTTGCAGCCGAACCAAACGCCAAGCCACGGCCTAAAATTTTATTGGTCTCGGCCATGCCTTTCCATTCTTCGAGCGACATGCCCGGGTTTCCCATTTCCGCCATATCCTTATCGATCCACGGAATCAAATTGCCCCCCAGCGGCACGCCAAAATATTGCGTCTCATCGCTGGTCATTTCTTGCTGCCGCGCGACGATTTTGCGATCAATTTCCAAAATCGCCGCGTGCGGATCATCCAGTAGCGATTTCACTTCGGCGTGCAGCATGCCGAATTGTTGAAGAAGCTCGCGCATATGGGTTGCGCCGCCGCCCGATGCTGCCTGATAAGTCATGCAAGTCATCCACTCGATCAAATCCGCCTTAAACAATCCGCTCAAACCGATCAGCATGCAGCTTACTGTGCAATTACCACCGATGTAATCTTTAACACCTTTTGCCAACGCGTTTTTGATCACCGGCATATTCACCGGATCAAGAACAATGACCGCATCATCTTTCATGCGCAGCGTTTTTGCCGCATCAATCCAGTAACCCTTCCAGCCCGCACTGCGCAACTGCGGATAAATTTCGGTCGTGTAGTCGCCACCTTGACAGGTGATGATGACATCCATTTTTTTCAACGCGGCGATATCGCTCGCACTTTGCAAAGTGGCGCCTTGTGCCTCTTTCGGTGCCGCACCACCGACGTTCGACGTGCTAAAAAATACCGGCTCAATCAAC
>JANXWW010000374.1 GCA_025350945.1 Burkholderiales bacterium | reverse complement strand
GCTGAACAGCAACTTTTCTTTCATACTTTTTCTGCAAAATTTTTCGCTGTTCAGCGCGTTGCATAAGGACTTGTATGCCTTTTGCTGCGACACCGGTGGTGAGTGCGACCATTAATAATTTTCTGAACATGATTGGCTCCTTAATTGCTGTTGATACGGCAACGTGTTACTCGCTATGCACGAAATGGCAATCAATAACACTACTTATTTTCCCAATACAGATAGCGCGCGCTCATCGGCGCAAATCCCGCTTAGCTGTAAGACAATACCGACGGCGTGGCTGATTGGATAAGCGCAATACAGTGGTACGAATGCCATTACGCCAAATTATTAAAACCTCAAAGCAACTTCATCCATAAGCGCTTCAAGATCTTCCACGTCAAACGGTTTTAGCAGCGAGCGCACGTTGGTACCTAGCTTGGTGAGGTCTTTGGGTAACGCGTAACCGGAACATAAAATGATCCACTGTTCGGGCTTTGCTGCGACCATACGCTTGGCTAATTCGGTTCCCGACAAGCCGGGCAAGCTGATATCGGTCACCACAAGATGATATTCGTGCGTATTGAAAGCAGGCCACGCCTCTTCAGCAGTTGCACAGGCATGGATTTCACGGTCGCTATTTTCAATCAATTCGCGAATGGTTTCGCGAACTTGATAATTATCTTCGACGTATAAAATTTTCAAAGGCTTCATGACAGCGAATTGCAAATCAAAGACAGGCTGATGACCGTTTAACGTTCGCTTGCAAGAGTAGTGATTTTTGCACGGCTGGAATATTGCTGTGAATTTGCTCAGCTATTAGTTACTGTAAATCACTTTATTGTAGACACAACACTGTAGTATTGTAGATACAACACTGTAGTATTGTAGACACAACACTGTAGCAAGACTTAGTGTCGCACATTTATTCTACAAATTAGCTACAGCGATTTTTTCTGCAAGCTCGGCAGGTTTCAGTTGCTAGCGTCGGATATACCCAAAGCTTCGCATAGCTTAAAGCCGAGCTCTTCAATGGTAAACGGCTTCCAAAGAATGGCCGTGCCGATATCGCGCATGTCATCTTCCAACAGCCGTGTTTTTGCATAACCTGTCATGAAAATAATCTTTAATTTCGGATTATGCAGAAGTGCGAGCTTCGCCAAACTGCGGCCATTAATTTCAGGCATCACAATATCGGTGAGCAAGAGATCAATTTCCGGATGAAGCCGTAAAACCTGCTGAGCATTTGCGGCGCTGCTGGCCTCATATACCGTGTAGCCTAAAACGTAAACTGCCTCAACTGCAAACTGACGCACTGCTGGATCATCTTCCACCACCAGCACAACCTTGTGGCGCGTGCCAAGCGGCACCACCAAATTTTTAAAGGCCTCAACAACGGGAGAGCTGATAGTACTGGCTATTGCCTGATTTTGTAATGCGCGCGGAAGATATAGTGAAACCGTGGTGCCACGGCCGACCTCGGAATCAATGGTGATTTCGCCGCCTGATTGTTTGACGAAGCCATATGCCTGGCTCAATCCCAGTCCCGTTCCTTTACCCACTTCTTTGGTGGTAAAAAATGGTTCGAAAGATTTCGCGATCACTTCAGGTGGCATGCCAACGCCTTCATCAGCGACAGAAATCATCACATATTCGCCTTTTGCCACGCTTGCGCCACTTGCCATGAAGCCCGCACTCGAAGTAATGTTTTGCGTTTTGATGGTGATTACTCCGCTATTGGGCATCGCATCTCGTGCATTGACAGCAAGATTCAGGATGACGTTTTCAAGCTGGTTGGGGTCGATATAAATCGGCCAAAGTTCAGGTGCAAGAATTTTTCTAACGCCAAATTCGTCGCCCAGCATGGTACCCAGAATGACATCCATGCCCTCGATCAATCGGTTGGCTTCAAGGAGCTCTGGCGTCAGCGGTTGCTGTCTGGCGAACGCCAATAGCCGCTGCGTTAATACACCGGCGCGCTTTGCGCCGTCAACGGCTGCTTCCAGGTGTCTATGCACACGACCATCATCACCAGCAACGCGATTACCGTTTTCATCGTCGGCGAGACTGCGTTTCAGCAACGCCAGTGAACCCATTATTACCGCAAGCATATTATTGAAGTCATGTGCAATACCACCGGTGAGCTGGCCAATTGCTTCCATCTTTTGCGATTGGCGCAATTGTTCTTCAATAGCCATTAGTGCAGCGGTTCGCTCGATAATCAGCTTTTCCAAATCATCGCGTGAGCGAGCCAAAATTTCACGCGCATCAAATATTTCCTGAATATCCGTGCACGTGCCATACCACCGCGTAATGTTACCGACATTGTCGTGAACCGCTTGCGCACGACACAACATCCACCGGTAAACACCTGAATGATGTTTCAAACGATATTCAGCCTGGAATGGTTCACCACTGGCAATCGATGCCTGCCATGCATTTTTTGCAGCGGACTTTTCGTCGGGATGCACAATGTCGTGCCACACTTCAATCGTTGTCGAGCTCGGCGTCAGGCCGGTGAAGTTGTACCACCGCTGATTGCTGTAATCCTGCTGCCCGTCCGCATTGGTAGACCACACCATTTCGCTAATCGAATTGGCAATTGTCTGAAAGCGTGCATCGCTTTCACGTAACGCGCGCATGCTGCGTGCGCGTTCAAAAAAAGCCCAAATTCGTTTGGCAACGTCCTCAACCATAGCAACTTCATTGACAGTCCAATTGCGCGACTGCTCGCTCAACACATACATCATTCCCGCCAGTTGCCCGTGCCTGAGTAATGGCACGCTGATAAAAGAATTCGTGTTTATCGCAACATAGGCCGATTGCAGTTCACGCCCCGACGTGAGCGAGTGGGAATCAACCGAACTCACCTGAATGGTGCGCCCGGCGCGGAGTTCGGCAATGATTGCCGGGCCGTAATCAGCAAGCCGCTGCCTTCCTGACAAGCCTGTGCTTCCTTGCTGAACCCAGGCACGAAATGGCTCCGCATAATCACCGGATGGATCGATTTCGCTATAGCCCACGTTGCTGACCTTGAGCAGATTGCCGAGAAGAGTGGAGCCCACCGTCACGACGGCGGCAGGTTCGGTTAAATCTCTAAGCGCAGTTTCTAACTGAAGTTTAAACGCCACACGCTTATCGGCGAGCACTCGTAACGTCGTCTCGGTGCAAATTACCAGCACCCCGCCAACGCCGTTGGGCGCAGAAGCCTCGTCAATCGGGCTGTAACTATAAGTCCAGTAAACGTCCTCACGCAAACCATTTCTTGTAATTGGTACAAGGTGATCTTCATGCCACGTCGCACCCTGGGCTGTCATCACTAACGCAATCTGCGGCCCAATCACTGACCAGATTTCCGCCCAACCAGTCTGCCCTCTGGCGCCCAACAACGAAGGATGTTTTTCAGCGCCGAGGGACGCGCTGTAGGCATCGTTATAAAGACAAACATGCTCACTACCCCAAAATACAAAGATGGGGTGATTGGTCGTCAACATCAGCCTAACCACGGTGCGCAATGACTGCGCCCATGTTGCCGGTTCGCCTAGCGGGGTTAAAGCCCAATCTTTCGCACGCATTAATTCGCCCATGTCGCCGCCACCAGCCATAAAATATTGGCTGGCGGCGGACGTGGCGGCGACTGGGACAACGTCAGGATTGGCGACCAATACAAAATCTCCTGATAAAAATCGATGTCCAAATTATAACCAAACGGTCAAGCCCGTCAAATACACCGCCAATGAGTTGCCAGACAAACTATAGGTCTATGACATAGCGTAAGGCTTGCTCTCAATGCCGGATCACTGTCCCGTTTCGGTATCGGTATCGGTGTCGTTATCGTTATCGTTATCGATATCTCATCCGCATCAATACCTGGATCAACATCCTGAAAAACATTTTCCCATTCAAACCAATATTAATACTGCCGGGGTATTATTTATTGCGCTCACAGTTTTTGCCTCGATTAAGGCTTTGCCGTAACCTGCCCGCGAATTTCACCATCCGGGTTCGCTGCTGTGTGTAAATTCATATACCAATTCCCCGCCGTTAAGTCACTCGCTTGTGCGGCAGTCAGTGTCGCCTTGCCTTTAATCGGGCTTTCTAAACCGCCATTAAGAGGAAGTGCAGGAGGTGCATTCACGCCTGATGTAGCAGGGCCGTGAAAATGTCCTGCAGTTGCGGGACCACTCAATCCTGAATAATTAATGGTCCAAGTAAATACACTGCTTTGCTTGTCGAAAGTTGCATCCACCGTTCCAGTACCCGTGCTTTTGGTGGGTGGTACTTCACTTGCTCCGGATAACTGAGCACTCATGGCGACTGTAGTGGAAGCAGAAACCGGCTTTTCAATCGAGCCTGATGAAGGCGTTGTTGTAGCGTTGCTCATCGGTTTCGAACTCATATTCGTTTTGTCACATGCCGCGAGTCCGAGCGAAACGATGATGAGACTTGCGATTAAAGTAGCGCGGGGATAAGCCATAATTTTCTCCAATTTTTACTGAGGGGATTCGAATTTTGCCCAACACTGAAAAGAGCGACTGTTCGGTGCCGCACATAGCGGTCAATCTGATTTGCATTAAACAATGTTATTGCAGCATCAATGCCGCATATGTTCACTGGCAAATTTAGTGCGCCTATAGCGATAGTCAAAAGGCGCACATCGGTTTAGGTTCTATTCCTACTTCCGTTTGTGGCTTGGTTCGCCAACATAGGTGTACTGCTTGTTGCAAATAAAAGCAGAAATCATTTTTCAGCCCAACAAATTTACGGAGACAACTGATATGAAACGAGCCGACAGTAACGACAGCACCGCAAGCAACACAGCTCAGCAACCAAAGACACACAGTGCCGATCAAGAGCACGATCTAAGTTATGTAGCGGATGATGAAAACAATACCCCGCCCGGCACCGATCATCTAGTATTAGACCGTGGTGCCGATAGTGACGAAGATAATGATGATGAAATCAATAACGATGTGACATCGCCCAACAACCCCGGTTCGGAAAATGATCGTGTATCAAATGACCGTATGCCGCCTCGTCCGCGCGGGTGAGGGCAATAATCCCGCCTGTGTTGGGCAGAACGAACGTGTTGTGATGGATGCCAGAGAACGTTCAACGCAGGCATTAAATCTCGTCTCGCAAGTGCTTCGATCCTGGATCGACGATGCCGCGCCGACTATGGGCGCGGCTTTGTCGTACTACACATTATTTTCGATGGGTCCACTGCTTTTGATCGTCATGTCTGTAGCAGGCTTTGTGTTTGGCGCGGAGGCGGCGCGAGGCGAACTATTCGGACAATTGCACGGCTTGATTGGCGACGAAGCAGCCAAGACACTCGAATCGCTATTAGCCACGCTCGACAAACCGGGCCAGAGTCTAAGCGCAAACATGATCGGCTTTGCTTTTCTGCTGATTGGTGCGACCAGCGTTTTTGGCGAATTGCAAAATGCACTGGATCGAATTTGGCGCGCACCCGCACGGGTCAATAGCGGCGGCGTGTGGAAAATTTTGCGAGCGCGGCTGCTTTCTTTAGGTTTGATTTTAGGTTTTGCATTTCTGTTGATGGTATCGCTCGTTGCAGGCGCTGCAGTAAGCGCAGCTAGCAAGTGGTGGGGCCCCATTTTTCAAAACTTTGAAACGCTCGCGCAGATTGTAAATATTGCCTTCGGTTTTATTCTATCCACCATCATTTTTGCGATGATTTATAAACTAATGCCGCGCGCGCAAGTGCGCTGGAAAGATGTCTGGATTGGCGCGCTGGTCACATCATTATTATTTACGATTGGCAAATATCTTATCGGTCTTTATATCGGCACCAGCGGCATTGCGTCTGTATATGGTGCGGCGGGTTCTATCGTCGTTATTTTGGTCTGGGTTTATTATTCTGCGCAAATATTTTTAATCGGCGCTGAATTCACGTGGGTTTATGCTCGCACATACGGTTCGATGCGAGATTCGTTCGAAGCGCAGTACACATCGGGTGATTTAGCTACCGTCATACCAAAAATTTAAATTAAATATTGTGCGCTTCAACGTGACTACCGCAACCAAAAAAATAAACCTGCTGTTCGATTTAATGTTAATTTCTGGCGGCGGCTTTCGGCGGCAGCTATTTGCCCCTCTGCTTCCAGCGCTGAAATTTTGTAAGCAACCTGTATACGTTTTCGCATTGCAGCCCGATCGTTATTGTCATGATTGGTGTGAGATTGCACGCCACCGATAAAGTTAGAATATTGGCGTTCACCGACATTGAGCAACGCCAAATTTCGTTTGATTACGTGCAAAATCATGTTTGAGTCCTTTCACATAGCGGTAGAAATATTCGCTGATTTATTGATAAGGAATAATAAATTTTGCGCGCTACGCGCGAAATCGGCGGAATTGGTAACGCTCTGTCAGCTATTTCCTACATATGGAGACTTACATCATAGAAAACGATGAAGTGGGTCGCGCATTTGTGATGCGCTGATTAGCAGGCAACGCGCGGGCGTCCGGGTGAATTTGATCTACGACAGTGTTGGTTCGATCAACACACCGCGAACGTTTTTCTCTCCGTTGATCGAGGCGGGTGTGAATGTGCTGGAATTTAATCCGGTGAATCCACTAACAGCTAAAAAGGGTTGGCAAATCAACTAGCGCGATCATCGGAAATTATTGATCATGGATGGCAAGACGGTGTTTTTAGGCGGCATCAATATAACCACCGTGTATTCCGGTGGATCATCCGGCCGCCGCAGGCCACCCGAGTCAGAGAGTGAAAAAATTCCGTGGAGGGACACCCATATGCAGATAGATGGCCCGATTGTAGTGAGTTTCCAACGGATGTTTATATCGACATGGAATAAGCAGAGAGGTGTGGCGGTAAAGATTATTTTGCCGGGTCACACTGATTCCGCGCTGGTATTTCATGCGGGCCGCTCGCATTACATGCGCATACTGGAAAGCGGCATTGAAATCTACGAGCGTCACGATAAATTGCTGCACGCAAAGACCGTATTTATCGATAGCGTGTGGTCGAGCGGGCGATCAAGCAATCTGAGTTGGCGGAGCTTCCTGCATAACGATGAAGTGAGCGCAGTGGTGTTGGGATTGGGATTGGGATTGGGATTGGGATTCGGGCAGCAAATGCAAAGCATGTTTGACAAAGATTTGGCTGCATCACAACAAATCACGCTGGAAGAATGGCGGGCACGCCTGCTAACTCTGCGCATAAAAGAAGGCGCGGCAAGAATATGGGCTTACTGGTTATGAAGGCAATATTATTTTTATTGGTGACAAGCGTTGTGTGTGCGCTACCGGGCGTTGCCTCACTAGCAAACGATTCGGCAGGCGCACAATCGTCAGGTGCGGTTGCGTTAATGCAGTTGCGCGAATCGCGACGCATGCGAATGGCAAACAGCCCATTCAAAGTGCCGCTCATTATCGAATCCCGCCAATCGGCTGACGATATCAAGGGCGAAGTTTATGCGGAAATTAATCACACTTTTAAAACGGTGAGTGCAGCACTGGGTTCTCCACAAGTCTGGTGTGATATTTTGATTTTGCACTTGAACACTAAATCCTGCGCGCTTAAACCGGGTGCAGACGGCTCCATCAACTCACCGACACTTTTGATAACAGTGGGTAAAAAGATGGAACAAGCACCCGAGTCAGCTTATCGCGTTGCACTGATCCGGAAAACAAGGGAGCGTAAGACGGATTTTTTGGCGGTTGATTTGGCTGCCGATGCCGGCCCTTTCAACACGCGAAATTACCATATCGTGCTTGACGCTGCACCAACCGAAAACGGCAACACTTTCATTCATTTGTCGTACTGCTACGAATTCGGCTCCACAGCAAAATTTTTGATGAAGGCATATTTAAATACGATTGGACGCGATAAAGTCGGCTTTACCGTCACTAGTAAACAATCGAATGGCGAGCCGATTTATGTTGAAGGATTACTCGGCCTGGTGGAGCGAAATACGATGCGATATCACCTGGCGGTTGAAGCATATTTGGGTGCCATGCGCATGCCGGAGTCGATGCAGTTTGAAAAACGCATCGGTGATTGGTTCCAGGCATCCGAGCGTTATCCGCGGCAGCTTCATGAAGTTAATCTGGGCGAATATCTTCACATGAAACGCACACAGCATCAACGCCAACAATAAACGTGCTTGCGACTGTTGACTTTAAATCCTGACTAAATTTGGCGATCCCAACGGGTCAAAGTCAACCCAGTCCGCATCTCCCCAAATGCCTTCAGCTTCTTCAATATCTTTCGCGCCTGCTGCGCGCAGCAAACGAATCACCTCTACTTCACCGCCCCGCTTCGCAACATGCACAGCCAGCATGACACCACCCAGGCGCATCGTGGATTGGGCATGATGCCCCGCGTGAGATGAATGTGCATTGTCTGATTCAGTTGAATCGCCAGAGCCTTGCAATGCGCCGGCCAGCGAGCCAGTGTAAGCAGCAACGCCCGCAGCGGCCAGTGCCGCAACTGGCCCCGCCACTACCGCGACCAGGCCCGCAGCTGCACCTGCCGCTGCTGCTGTGGCCAGCGCGGAAGTTTCCGCCTTATCTTGCTGTTCGCTGACTACAGTCTCGCTGGTATCTGATGTGTGAACTGCGTTTTTTAACACGAGCTCATGATGACGTTTGACCTCATCCTCGCCAAAAATAGACACACCATGTTGCCCTGGTGGACTATTGTGAAACACGCAGAAATCGTTTTCCGCGACTAATTCGGCAAGCGTTGCTGCGGCAACGTCCGCCTCGTCTTTCGTGGCAAATCTGCCCGCAATAATATGATCCACTTGCTGCTCCTGTGTTGTTATCGTCACCTTAAGAATATGTGTTTTAAGCGATTTAACCTGTCAACGTTCAACGAAAAAATTCGTAGGAATTGGCTGACAGGACTGATCTAGGTTTGATGAGGCGGGCTGACAAGAAAATTTATAAACCCTACTATTGACGGGCTGTTTGAGGCATTTATGGCCCACAATGCCCGCCCATAAACGCTCTTTCTATCCGTCATGCCGGGCGACTTCACGTGAGGGGTCTGCTTTTTCGTAGCGCCACAAAAAAACAGATCCTCACCCGATGAGGCTGGGTTCGGGACGACAAATTTAAAGATAAGCAAAAAATTATCGCGCCTCATAACACGATCTTCCTACACGCTCATCGGCCTTGCACTGACACGATCAATCCGCGTTGCTTGGCATGCTGATGTTTTAAAGGAGAAACATCATGAGTGAAAACAACCAGCCTCCGCATGAAACGCTATGGCGACTAATCAAGGACATTCGCTTTGGCATGTTCACTACGCGTCACAATAACGGTCACTTGCACTCGCGCCCCATGACCACGCAAAATAAAACTCTCGGAAGTAAAGGTTCGCTCTGGTTTTTTATGTCGCGAAAAAGCGATCCGGTGGCCGATATTGAGGCCGATGATCGTGTCAATATTGCGTATTCAGATCCAGGGGATGATATGTATGTCTCAGTATCGGGCGAAGCAAAAATCGTTGATGACATGGCGCAAAAAACGGCCTTGTGGAACAAGTTTGCAGAAGCATGGTTTCCTGGCGGCGTCACCGATCCGGATCTGGCTTTGGTGCAAGTCAACATTATTCACGCGCATTATTGGGACGTGAAATCGAGCAAGATTGTCCAGCTTTACGAGATGGCTAAAGCTGCATTCACCGGCAAAACTCCTACTCTGAATGTGGATACAGGCGAAATTAATTTAAGGAATAGTTAAAGACTGGTGCGTCATTCCCAGCAAATAATCTTTACATAACCTGGTGATAAAAAAAATGGATGGGCACAATGTGCTCATCCATTTTTTATGCCGATTAATGCACCGTGAAAAGCCGATGCGTAAACCGTTTTCCATTTACGGTGTGAACACAACCTCAACACCATAGTACGGCTATTAGCGGCCTCCCTTTTGCGACGAGGAGGCCAACCAGGGGGGCTTTACGCCAATATTACTGAATGACCGCATCAATAGAAAATAATTATTTCATTTTCTTTTTGAGGTCGGATTTCAAATCGCCCATTCCCGCTTGCGCCGTACCGACCGCATTTTCAATTTTGCCTTTCGCCTGCAAACGATCATTACCCACCAGCTTACCAGCAACTTCTTTTACTTTGCCTTCAGCTTGTTTAACACGGCCTTTAACTTGATCTTTATTCATCATCATCTCCTGACAGTTTGTTAAAAAGTACCACATGACAACTTCACTTCACTTCACTTTCAACTTCGCACGCAACCTGTTTTCACTGTCCGCCGTGAGTAGAATACGAAATACCTGGTTGATTACGTTCGCTGTTTATTTGTCCGGCGAATATGATAACGGCATCAGGTTGAAACTCGTGCTCTGGTTCGCGAAGCGCATGGAAAGGATCGCTCTGGCAATTGTCTGAAAGCAGGCGATTAAATTCCAATTTGACGACGGCGTAACACTCACACACCGCATCCTCGAGGCCATCTCTATCTAGAATGTCAATGCGTCCACGGCTGTAGCGAATCAGTCCCGCGCGTTGCAAATTTCCGGCGGCGGTGGTCACCCCTTCGCGACGCACACCCAGCATGTTGGCGATTAATTCCTGGGTCATGATCAGCGAATCGTTAGGCAGGCGATCCAGGCTGAATAGTAGGCGACGACATAGGTGCTGCTCCAGCGAATGGTGGCGATTACAAACCGCCATTTGTGTCATCTGCGTCATCAATGCCTGGGTGTAGCGCAGCAACAGACGGAACATCGGGCCAGCGCGTTCAAACTCGCGTTTGAGGGATGGTACTTTCAGTCTGTAACCAAAGCCTGCGCTTTGCACTACTGCGCGGCTGGGTGTAGAGTCGCCTCCCATAAAAGTTGCGATACCGAGAATGCCCTCATTACCCACGGCCGCGATTTCAGTCGAAGCACCGTCTTCTAGCACGTAAAACAGCGAAACAATCGATGTGGTGGGGAAAAAAACATACTGCATTCTTCCACCTGATTCATAAAGCGCATCGCCTAGCTCCATCTCGACCAGTTCCAGATCCGGCAGCAGTCTTTGCAGATCGGCAGGTGGCAGGCAGGATAAAAGGCGATTCTGCAAAGGCGAATTTACCATCGGCATCTCGCGTCTGGCCATAGCGAGCGGGGAGACGGCTGCAAGGTGCGTGTAGGCGTTATCGTTGCTGTTGACCTTAGCAACCACATGTAAACGCGGCTGAACTCGTGTCACCGGCGGGATGCAACTCGCGCCGGGAGAGATGCGATTTATCCTTGGCACAGAGGTCGCGGTGAGTTCATGCTGATTAAATACGGTCGTCGCTTTCATGATGGCCTGTAATTCAAATTTGACTGTTTCATTATTTCGTACGAGCCACATGAAAAAGGCCGGATGATTCCCGCTTTTGGTGTCGGCGAATTCTTACATCGCCTACATTTGCACTGACACCTCATGGTCATGTTTATCATCATGCATCGTGATGGCCGCTTCTGTTTGTACTACGCCATCGACTGTAATTTGTGGTGTGCGCACTATGCGCGCTGCACCTTCAGGGCGTGCGGGTGAGATAACTGAGATTGAATAAAAAGTTTCCCGATAGCGGTAGCGGATCTTGAAACTCTTCCAGTCCGCAGGCAGGCAGGGTGCCAAGCGCAATTTATTGGCTTCAACACGCACGCCCAACAATGATTCGAGAATAAGGCGATACATCCAGCCAGCAGAACCGGTGTACCAGGTCCATCCACCACGTCCAGTGTGTGGTGCCACACCATAGACATCGGCGGCGATAACATAGGGTTCCACCTTGTAGATCGCCACATCTTCCGCAGATTTCGCGTGGTTGACGGGATTAATCATGTTGAACAAATCCCAAGCACGCGTGTTGTCGCCCAATTTTGCGAACGCCATCGCGGCCCAAATCGCACCGTGCGTATATTGCCCGCCGTTTTCGCGCACGCCTGGCACATAGCCTTTGATGTACCCGGGATTGAGCTCGGATTTATCAAATGGTGGATCGAGCAATTGGATCAACGCGTCATCACGACGCACCAGTCGCTCACTCAGCGCATCCATGGCCGTTCTGCTGCGCTCGACCTCCCCTGCAGCCGATAGAACTGACCAGCTTTGCGCGATGGAATCGATCTGGCATTCCGCGTTCATCGAAGAGCCTAATGGTGTGCCGTCATCGAAATACGCGCGTCGATACCATCCACCATCCCAGGCGTGCAGATCGAGATTTCGCCGCAGTTTTTCCGATTCAATTTGGCAGCGATTCGCAAACGCACCATCGCCATGCGCCCGCGCCAGCGGGACAAAGCGAATCATCGTGTCGTACAAGAAGAATCCCAACCACACGCTTTCACCTTTGCCGCCGATGCCCACCAGATTCATGCCGTCGTTCCAGTCGCCCGAGCCCATCAGCGGCAATCCGTGCTCACCAAAACTGAGCCCTCGTTCAATCGCGCGAACGCAATGCTGATAGAGCGTGCCTTTGGTCTCGGATCGGCTGGGCAAATCGTAGTAAGAATCATCCTCCGGATTCACGGGCCTACCCTCCAGAAAATGAATGGACTCGTTGAGCACACCGGTGTCGCCAGTGCCCAGAACGTAGCGACACGATGCCTGTGCCAGCCACAAAAAATCATCCGAGCAACGCGTGCGCACTCCGCGCCCTGAGGGTGGATGCCACCAGTGTTGAACATCGCCATCTACAAACTGGCGCGCCGCACTTCGTATTAAATGCTCGCGCGCCAGACGCGGCTCGTGATGAATCAAGGCCATGGTGTCTTGTAATTGATCGCGAAAACCGAATGCTCCGCCAGACTGGTAATAGCCGCTGCGCGCCCACAGCCGACAGGCAAGGGTTTGATATAAAAGCCAGCCATTGGCCAGTATGTTCAGCGCGACGTCCGGGGTCTCAACCTGAACTGCACTGAGCGTATTTGTCCAGTAATCGCGAACTCTCTGTAACGATTTACGCGCATCATCTGTCCCACGCAAACGCTGTATTGCAGCACTGCTGTCGTCCGCGCCATGGCGACCGGCACTGCCCAGCCTGAACACGATTTCGCGCTCCTCACCATCAGCCAATTCGAACGGAACATGCATCGCCGCACATGGGTCAAGCCCGGCCCCTACTTTGTTCGATAACCTGATTCGGCCCATTGCGGCCGGATTTTTCAGTGTGCCGTTGCGGCCCAGAAATTCGTTTCGCTCCGCCGTGAATGTAACGTTGGCCTGGCCGGTTGCGTCGGCTGCATCAAAGAAGACAATGCGATTGCCGAATTCTGTGCTGTAGGCGTTGCGCGCGCAGATGGCACCCGTCGCAGGCTCGATTTCGGTCACGATATGCATAGCGGATTTCGCGCGCATATCGCCCAACACCCATTCCACGAATCCGGTTGCGGATAGCTGTCGCGCGCGGCCAGAATGATTACGAATTTTTAACGTCGAAAATTTGATCGGCGCGTCCAGATCAATATGCACCGTTAATTCGCAGCCAATACCGTTCTCATCGTATTCAAACACGCTGTAACCGAATCCGTGCCGGGTGGTGTATGCATTAGTGCCACCTGCGGGAAGCGGTGTGGGTGAGAAAAATTCACCGCTCTCCTCATCGCGAATATAAAACGCTTCACCGCTGATATCGGTGACTGGATCATCCCCCCACGGCGTCAGGCGAAACTCATGCGCATTTTCACTCCACGTGTAAGCGGCTCCTGCTTCAGAAATAACCGACCCAAAATGTGCATTCGCAATCACATTCGCCCATGGTGCCGGTGTAATTTTTGCGCTGTGATTACGCTTGGCCGCGTGCCCAGCTGAATTGATCGCTGAATTGATCGCTGTGTCGATTGCTGTCTCAATTGTTGTCTCGGTTGTTGAAGCCGCTGCAAATGTGGCAATCACATATTCATTGCCGCTGGCGTTAAAACCACCGTAACCGTTAAAGAGTTGCAGATCGTGATCAACAACGCCTGTTGGTGCGCTTGCGCGTTTCGGCGGTGATGGTAACTGGATTGGTATGAGACGCGGCGGATAACTGTCGCGATCACGCGCGTCTTTCGCCTTGTCTTTACTTTTGTCCTTGATCCGGTCATTAGCACTTCTGCGGTTGATTTGTTCGGCCAAGGTGCCACGCGTGTCACCAATAATGACGCGCGCGACCGTCTGAAATAAGATGCGATCTTCAACCGAAATCTGCTCTGCCGCTCTGACGAAAATACCGCCGGGTCGATCCGTGAGATTTGCCTCAACACCCGCTGCGATCAAGCCCATGATTTGTTCATGAAGCAGTTGTCGATAGCCGGCGTGATCTTCGTTCCAGATCACCAGATCGACCGCGAGCCCCTTGAGCCGCCAATAGGCATGCGCCTGCACCAATTGGCGAACCAGTTCGATATTCGCCATATCGCTGATTTGCAAAAGCACAATCGGCAAATCACCGGAAATGGCGTAACCCCACAGCCCCGACTGGCCGCGTCGGTTGCGCATCAGCACGCTGGCATCTGCGCGCAATCCGGGATTCGCATAAATGATTGCACCGGCCAGTCTTCCATAAAGCTGCGCATCCGATTCAGTGGCGTTAATTTGTCGCAAGTTTACCCAGCTATGCGTCCACGCAAGATCAAAAACACGATCAGCCAGATGGCGGTCGCGATATTTTCCGGAAAGCGCATACGCGACATCACGTGTTTCAGCCATGCCGGAAACCACGTCGATGGTGGCTGTCTGCTCTGCTTCGATAGTGATTCGGTAGCGAATCGATACAATCGGATCGAGCACCGAACCTTGCGTACCGGAGAGCGCGCCCGAAGCCATCATCGCTTGTGGTGCATCAATGCTGCGTGTACGGCCAATAAAACGCATGCGATCAGTTTCGTATGAAACATGGACCACTTCTGCATTGTGCACGGCCATCAAATGCAGCATCCAAGGTACCTGCTCGTTGGTCGCGCGCGGTCGGCGCGTGCACAAAATCGCGTGTCGATCTGCAACGATTTCTGTCTGCACAAAAAGATTACTGAACGCAGGGTGTAACGCGTCGGCGGCGGGCACTGCCAGCACCACCTCGGCATAGCTCGTTATCTCAATGGTGCGGCGAGTGCGCGACCGGTTGGTAATGCGGGTTCGTCGAAGCTCAATATCGTCTTCAGGCGACACCACAATTTCAGTGTGTGTTTCGTAACCATGATCGCGGCGGCGAAATTCAACTCTGCCCTCGGAAAAAATCGCTTCATAGCCGTCTGTTTCGGTCAGCGTGGGCTGATGCGATGTAGACCAAAATTTACCGGAGGCAACATCACAGATATAACAAAATGCACCCCAGTTATCACGGGTACCATCTTCGTGCCAGCGTGTGACGCCAAATTCTTTCCATCTGCTATATCCACCGCCCGCATTGGTGACCATGACGTGGTAACGACCATTGGACAGCAATTGCACTTCGGGAGTTGGTGTGTGCGGGCTACGCAACACGCGCATCGGCATCTCCGGGCCGATGGCGGCAGCGCGGATATCCGACAGGTCAGGCGCATGCACATGGAACGATGTGGCGACCGGAATGCGCTCTTGCAACAGCAACATGGTGGCCTGAAACTGCGGGTCAGATTCAAAGCGCTTTTGCATGGGGCGATTGAGCAGCAGATAGGCCAGTGACAAAAGGCTCATGCCTTGATGATGCGCCATGAACGAGCGGATTACTGCAGATGATTGGCCACGCGGCAATCGTGATGGTGTGAAATCGACCGCTTCATACATACCGTAATCGCCGAGTAATCCGTCATCGCGCATTCGCTCGAGGTTTTCGCAAGCCGCCTCCGGCATGACCATTAATGCCAGCGCTGACGCATAGGGTGCGATCACCAGATCTTCCGAAAGTCCGCGTTTAAGCCCCAAGCCCGGCACACCGAATGCGCGATATTGATAGTTCAGATTCGCATCGACCGTGTTGTAGCCCGATTCAGAAATGCCCCACGGAATACCGCGCAAATTGCCGTATGAGATTTGGCGCTTGACCGCTGATAAACAGGTCTGATCGAGCAATGTGTTTTCAAACGCAGGCATAACTAGCATGGGCATTAAATACTCAAACATCGAGCCGCTCCACGACAGCAGAATTGCGTCACCGCCTACAGAAGTAAGATTACGCCCTAGCGCAAACCAGCTCTCTTGCGGAATTTTTCCCTGGGCAATAGCAACAAAACTGGCGAGCCTCGCTTCCGATGCCAACAAATCATAGCGCCCGGTGTCGCTTCGATGTTGATCGAGGTTGTAGCCTACCGTCATCAGCTTTTGCGTGGCATCGTACAAGAAGCTGTAGTCCACAGACGCCAGTTCGCCCACCTGATTGCTAAGTTTTTCCAAGGTTTGAATTCGCGTCGCGGCGCGGACGCTCGCCAATTCAATTAGTGGTAACAGCACAGAAAAAAATTCATCACGCGCGGTAGACCCTGGTTGCAAATTACTGTTTTCGTGCATTGACAATATTGAGTTGTGCAGCTTTGCTAAATCGCAGAGTGTTGGTATTGATCGCATGGTTGACACCAATTTTGTGTCAAGGCCGAGCGCTGAATTTGTTGTGCCTGTTGTTGCATCAGTTAATGCATTTGTTATTGCATTAATGTTGATCCACGGCATGAGAAACGCAAGCTCATGTGCGGCATCTTCGCACTGCATCAATAGCGCTGCAGCCCACCAACTGAATTCGCTTTGTTCGGGGCACTCATCGTCTGCTGCAATTTCAGCCGCGTTCGTGCTCTTTGCTGTGGCTTGATAGACAAGCAGCGCGGTCGTCTTTGCAATTTTTTCCAGCCAAAAATGCAGTGCAGAAATCGTCGCAGGCATAGCGTCACACGCGGCTTCAATATCGCGCTTTAGTTGTGCCAGAAGTTGCGCGCAAGCAGGCGAACGATTCGGCGCAGCTAGAGGAGCGGACGATATTGATACTGCATTTGATGAGACAAATTCGCTGGCGGTGAGCAGATTTTCGAACGCATCAAAAAGACCGTCAAATATTCTCGGCCCGATAATTTTTTGCTCGGGCACCGCCAGCAAACCAGAGCGCAATGTTAGAAGATGCCCGCAAAGATTGCCGCTATCCACGGTGGAAACGTAAAGCGGTGTCAGCGGCTGCATCGAGACGGTGTCGTACCAATTCAGAAAATGCCCTTGATAGCGCTGTAGCGAAAGCATCGATTCAAGCGTATTCGCGGTACGCTCGACGAGCTTTCCACCGGTGATGTAGCCAAAGTCGTAAGCGCTTAAATTTGCCAGAAGTGCCAGGCCCATATTCGTCGGTGATGTGCGATGGGCGATCACCGCAACCGGATGTTCCTGATAGTTGTCAGGTGGCAGCCAATTGTCTGCGGGTGAGACAAAGCGCTCGAAGAATCGCCACGTTCTGCGCGCCAGCGCATGCAGGAAAATTTTCTGCTGAGGCTGCAAGGTGGGCCGCCGATGTGCCAGCGGACGACTCATCCACCATACGACGACCGGCGCCATGAACCAGATAAACAGCAGAGGTGCGGCCAGCCAAATTACAGATGGCCGCACTGCGACCAGATAAGCGGCAATCGCCGTCGCCAACGCAGGGCCCACCCACATTCTCCCCATGGCGGCCAATAGTTGGGCCACTTCACCCGGCGCAGCACTGCGGGCTTCGGCAAGTTCAATACCGCTTGCCGGATTCCATTCCAGCAAGCGCCGTTTTGTAAACAACATGCGCGCAGATGTGCGCAAGATTGCGTCAAGGCTGAATAGCGCTTCATAAGGCAGGCAGGCCAGGCTGAACAATGCCTGTGCGCACTGTTTGCTGGCGGCACCGATAACCTCGGACGCATGCTGGCCAAACAGCATGTCACTGGGTTTTCTTAGCAACTCAATGCTAGTTGTCAGCACAGCGGGCAAAAACACCATGCCTAGCAATGCCAGTGTCCACAGCAACGCTGCTGGCACTAGCACCCAACCGGTGACAAACAGGATCACCATCGCCAGCGGCGTGAGGCTGCGACGTAAATTATCAAAAATTTTCCATTGCGACAAATTGGACAGCGGGTTTTTTTCTCGATTGCCACCATCGGCGGGCACGCTCGACAGGAGCCACGCTGCAATCTGCCAGTCGCCGCGTATCCACCGGTGGCGACGGCTCACATCCGCGCTATAACGCGAGGGATAATCTTCGTATAACTGTATGTCGCTCACCAGTCCCGAACGCGCGTAGCAACCTTCGAGCAGGTCGTGACTCAGAATGCGATTTTCCGGAAAGCGTCCTTTGAGGGTCTGCTCAAATACTTCAACATCGTAAATACCTTTACCGATGAATGAGCCTTCCTGAAACACATCCTGATAAACATCAGATACGGCGCGGGTATAAGGGTCAATTCCAGCCTCACTCCCGTGTAGCTGTGCGTATCGTGATCGATTGGCACTTGGCAGGCTGACAGCCATGCGTGGTTGCAGAATGCCGTATCCCACAGTGATGGGTAACACGCGGTTTTGTGTGGGTTGCTTGTGTTCCCCGCCCCGATTGTCAGGGCAAACGACTTCTGCACGATTCAGCGGGTGTGACATGGTGGCGACGAGTTGCCGCGCTGCGTCGCGCGGGAGTTGGGTGTCGGTGTCAAGCGTCACCACAAATTTCACCCCACGCAAAATATCGATGTTGCCGATAGTTAACGAAAACGGCTCCGTGATCCCAAAACGCAACAGATCATTCAAGTCCCCCAGCTTCCCCCGCTTGCGCTCATAGCCCATCCATTTGCGCTCCTCCGCATTCCAGCGGCGTGGACGATGGAACAGGAAAAACTGATCATTGTTTTCAATGCCATATTTTTTATTGAGCGCGTCGATTCGCGCACGGATGTCGGTGAGCAGATATTCATCTTCGGTCAAAAACTCCTCTGCTGCGTCACGAAAATCAGTCAACAATCCGAAATGAAGATTGTCGTCGCAGTTTGCCAGAAATCGCACCTCCAATGCTTCAACCAGCGCCGCTGCACCGGCAATGCTCGTGAGTAGCGTGGGGACGACCACCAACGTGCGCGATTGCGCAGGCACCCCTGCCGAGAAATCCATGCGCGGCAGTAAAACCGGGGTGGCAAGGAGCGTTGCCAGCCAGTTGGTCAATGACAGTGCCCACTGGCTGGCACCAAGCGCCACCACCGCACCAGCGACAATGAGTGAGCCCATATCGATGCCATCAACATGGCCGATCCTGAAAAAAATAAAAACAGCGATTGCAGTCAGTAAAAAAACAGCACCCAGATAGAGCGGCAGCGGGAACCGCTCGCTCAATTGGTCGAACCGACGCAGCGCCTCAATAGTCGAGACGCGAACTTCAACCGCGCGTTCAAGCTGTTGAAGTCCTTTATCGATCAGATAAAACCCGACATGTGATTCACGCGAATTTTTTGCTTCGCCGTTTTGTCCGCTGTGAAGAAAAGCCAGCTGAACCGCTTTACGCGCAACATCACTTTCAGATAAGTGACTTTTTTTCGCTATTTTTTCAACAACGTGGCGATAGCGATCACGTGTCGCGAAATCCATCCGGGCGTAAACGCCAACCGGGTCTTCGCGTAATTTGTGTTCTACGCTGCTCATGGTCTCGACAAATTCGCGCCAGTCCATGGCCCCCAGAAACCTTAAGCTGCCGATACTGTTGCTGATGGAAACCTGATTCGCGGCCAAGCTCTGTGTTTCAGATTGAACTAGCTGCTCAATAGTCGATCCTGTTTCTGAAAGGCGCTGTTCGATCCAGGTGAGCGGCAAGGCAAGTGCAGAACTGTGGCCTTGCAGTCGTCGCGCAAGTTCGGCCACAAAGGAGCTGACCATGGGTGGATTTGACCGCGCCATATCGGCGATGACCAAGATCAGGCTCTTCGGATCTTCCTCAGCTGTCAGGATCATTTCATCTGCCCAGGTATTCGCTTCGTTGCGATCCAGCATGCCCGCCGCAACACGCGCGCCAACACGTCGCAAATTTTCGATGAGTGCCAGGCGCAGCATGATCGGGATGGCCCATAGCTCACCCAGCTTGAGGTCGGCACCCTCCTGATAGGCGGCAATAAACCGGTTCAGGCTTTCAGGATCTACACGGCCATCGCCGTGCGCGATGGCTTCAAGTGCAATGTCATAGACGCGCGGCAATCCGGCAGAAGCTCCATTTGCCAACACCGGTAATTCCTGGCTGTATGCTTTTGGAAAGTGGCGTCGCGCGGTGCGAATTTGTTCTTCAATCAGATAGAAATTGTCGAGCAGCCACTCTCCTGCAGGCGTGATGCGACGATTTTCTTTTACCGCGCTGGTGAGTAGTCCGCATGTCCAAACCAAAACGCTATAGTTTTCAATTAGACGCGCCAATAGCTGATCCGGCCCACGTCCTTTTACAACTTTATGGCTGGCGGCCAGGCTCCTGCCGTGTCGATCCATCTGCTCGACACTAAAAAGCTCCGCGCGAAGGGGTGCCTCAGCAGAAACGTATTTGGATGCTGCCTCCTCAATGTATAAGCGAGGCTTGAATCGGCCTAACTTCCCAAGCATCGTAGTGATCTCAAATTTCAATTTTTGATTTCCTGATCAACGGGAATGTTTTGTGATTCATGCGATTGGTCTAGCCATCTCAGGCGCGGCTGGCGATATCCCCGCTCATGCGGGATGCTTCTACTAGATCAACTTCAAGCGTAACCGTTACGCGGTTGCGCGTATGTGCGGGAGCGCACAGATTTTTTCCACGCTGACAAGATAGTCTGAGCTTTTTGGTTGGCGCTTTCGCTTTTACAGCAGAAAAATTTATTACGTTTTATTGGATTTCGGAAGTGCGAAAAAATTCGCTATGTGCGGCACCGCACGGAATCCGCTGTGGATAAATGTCAACATTATTTTATAAACATTTTTATGCTTCGTTCAACCATTCGAAAAGAGAAAATCATGCTTTACACCATTGCTGTCGTGCTTCTTGTTTTGTGGCTGCTGGGCCTTGTGACCTCATACACACTGGGCGGATTTATCCACATCCTGCTGGTGGTGGCGATCATTGTGGTATTGCTGCGAGTTATCTCAGGGCGAAAGCCGTTGTAAAGAGTTCGTAGTGTCGGTAGGCCAAATCCAAAACAGCGGTTTTAGTATGCATTGAGCGTCTCTTTCGTTGACCTGTTGTGCGTTATTCGAATTACCCAAATTTCATTTGGCAGACGCGATCTTTACTTTTTATCGTTACTTTTTTTATAAAACCAACCTCAAGGTGCGTTAATGAATAATTTGAAAACAATGGCTTTCGCCATCGCGACGTGTTGCACTAGCGCATCGTTGGCTGTGCACGCACAAACAACGCTGTACAACCCGTCTTGGTACATCGCACCCAGTGTTAACGCGATGGATCCTGACAAGCGTTTCGGTGTGGACAAAAACGGTATTGGTGGTGGATTTCGCGTGGGAAAGCCACTTTCGCAATATTGGGATTTACAGATGGGCGGCACCTATGCGAAAACTGATAGCGATAACGCGCGATATCAGCAACATACATTGGGCGTTGATGCGCTTTACATGTTTTCACGTAAATCGTTTCGCCCTTTCCTCCTGGCGGGAACCGGTTATGAACGTGATCGCGCCACCACGCCCTTTTTAGGCACGCGTACTCGCACCTCGCCTTACTTGAACGCGGGCGCTGGATTCCAGGTGGCACTTGGCGAGCAGTGGGCAATTCAGGCGGATTACCGCCGGGTGTTCGGTTATCTGAGCGGGTTCAATTTCGGTTTTGACCGCGCAAAAACGGATTACGTTACCGTGGGCCTAACCTATGCCTTTGATAAACCCGCCGCGCCAATTGTGCGCACGGCGCAAGCACCGGAGCCAGTCCGCGAGATAACGCCCACGCCGCCACCTTTACCCTTGCCAACCCCACCGCCACCAGCACCACGCATGGAGCGCATCACATTGTCGGCAACCGAGCTATTCGCATTTGACAGCGCGCAACTTCGTTTACCGCAACCCAAGTTGGATGAGATCGCGAGCGCGCTTAATGCGAACACCAGCATCAATAACGTCATGATTGCCGGCTACGCGGATCGCCTGGGCTCAGACAAATATAACCAGAAATTATCCGAGCGTCGTGCGATGTCGGTAAAGAACTACTTGACCGGTAAAGGCATCGATGCGGGCAGATTAAAAGCAGAAGGTCGCGGTGAAGCAAATCCGGTAGTGATGTGCACGGACAAAAACCGCCCAGCTCTGATTAAATGTCTGGAGCCGAATCGCCGTGTGGAGATTGAACAAATCACGATAGAACGCCGCACTCAGTAAAGTGGCGAATTAATAAGAAGAGATGCCGTGCATAGCGAGAGCCGTGCACGGCAAATTTTTGGCTCCTGCAGACAATGAGCCCCGCCGCATTGGAATGTAGGCCTTAAAGTGGGAGAGTAGTTAGCGTAAACCAACTCAAATTCTCTACTGATTATCAGCGACCGCGCCAACGTGTGAATGCCAACATAAAAAAATATTTCACCAGTCACCAAAACCAACGGGGTAGTTTTAGTGCCAGCAAATTTAGCGAACCTTCCCCGCCTTCCACGCATTCAGCAACGTGTCATACGCAATCGTTTCGCCTTTCGGTTTTTCATTGGCGAGCTTTTTCCATGGCGCGCCTTTGTCGCTCAGGTATTTGTTTGGATCGCCTTTAGGATTCAATTTTGGTGGACAGTTCGCCATCCCTGCGCGTTCAAGTCGCGACATGACTTGATCCATTTCTTCGGCCAAATTATCCATCGCCGCTTGTGGCGTTTTTTCGCCTGTTACAGCGACAGCGACGTTCTTCCACCAGAGTTGTGCGAGCTTTGGATAGTCAGGAACGTTATTGCCCGTCGGCGTCCATGCCACGCGCGCAGGGCTGCGATAGAACTCGATCAGGCCGCCGTATTTCGCCGCGTTTTGCGTGAAGTATTCGTGGCGAATATCGCTATCGCGAATAAACGTTAAGCCCACCACCGATTTTTTCGCGGACACAGTTTTAGAAGTGATGAACTGTGCGTACAACCACGCGGCTGCCGTTTTATTGGCATCATGATTTTTGAAGAACGTCCACGAGCCAACGTCCTGATAACCATTTTGCATGCCCTGCTTCCAGTAGGGGCCATTAGGGCCAGGAGCCATCCGCCACTTCGGTGTGCCATCGGCGTTCACCACCGGCAAACCGGCTTTAATCATGTCCGCCGTAAACGCGGTGTACCAAAAAATCTGCTGCGCGATTTGGCCTTGCGCGGGCACCGGCCCGGCCTCGCCGAAAGTCATGCCGCTGGCTTCTTTCGGCGCATATTTTTTCATCCAGTCGACATACTTGGTGAGTGCGTAAACAGCCGCCGGAGAATTGGTCGCACCGCCGCGCGAGACGGATGCGCCGACTGGTGTGCATTTATCCGCCGCGACGCGAATGCCCCATTCGTCCACCGGCAAGCCATTTGGAATACCGATGTCGGCTGTGCCCGCCATCGACAGCCATGCGTCGGTAAAACGCCAGCCGAGCGAGGGATCTTTCTTGCCGTAATCCATGTGTCCGTAAATCGGTTTGCCGTCAATCGTTTTCACATCAACTGTGAAAAATTCCGCGATGTCTTCATACGCGCTCCAGTTAAGCGGCACGCCCAAGTCATAACCATATTTCGCTTTGAATTTATCTTTCAAATCCTGACGCGCAAAAAGATCGGCGCGGAACCAATATAAATTCGCGAACTGCTGATCGGGCAATTGATAGAGTTTTCCATCGGGTGCGGTTGTGAAACTGGTGCCGATAAAATCTTTCAAATCAAGACCGGGATTGGTATAGTCCTTGCCCGCGCCCGTCATGTAGTCTGACAGCGCGATAATTTTGCCGTAGCGATAATGAGTGCCGATCAAATCGGAATCCGAAATCCAGCCGTCGTAAATCGATTTACCGGATTGCATGGAGGTCTGCAATTTTTCAACAACATCACCTTCCTGAATAATGTCGTGCTTGACCTTGATGCCGGTGATTTCTTCAAACGCTTTGGTGAGCGTCTTGGACTCGTATTCGTGCGTGGTGATGGTTTCGGAGACAACCGAAATTTCTTTCACACCTTTAGCCTGCAGTTTTTTCGCCGCATCAATAAACCACTTCAACTCTGCAGCCTGCTGGGTTTTGTTCAAGGTGGAGGGTTGAAACTCGCTGTCGATCCATTTCTTCGCCTCAGCTTCGCCTGCCCATGCATTCTGGTAAACAACCAGTGAAGCGATAGCGGTTGTAACGGCGCAAGCTGCCGTCTTCAAGCGGAATCTCATGATAATTTCTCCTCAAGATCTTCCCGTTGGGATGGCAACGGCTCAGTGGGGAAGGTGTCACCGAACCCGTACAGAAATAGTTTACCCCTTGCGTAAAATAAGACCAAGCAACAACATCGACAGCACAAAACTTATCCAGATTGAGGGCTCCTGTTCAAGCCCGAACCAGACAATCATTTTTTCACTCACCGCGACAAACGCGAGATTCACATAAGCCGCACTCACCAAGCCGATAAACAGCCGATCACCACGCGTGGTCGCTATCGGCAGCCACCCCTTGCGCTGCACGGTAGGCGACTTGATTTCCCACACCGTCATGCCGATGAGCATGAGTACGATACATGTAAAAAATATTGCCACGGGTGTAGTCCAGGCCATCCATTCGAACATTCGAATCCCCCTTGTCGCTTTCTGAAAAATGACTACACTCGCCCCATCGCAAAACCCTTGGCGATGTAATGTCGCACGAACCAAATTACGATGGCACCTGGCACAATCGTCAACACACCCGCTGCCGCAAGCACTCCCCAATCCATGCCAGAAGCCGAAACAGTGCGTGTCATCACCGCCACAATCGGTTTCGCGTCCACACTCGTCAATGTGCGCGCCATCAACAGCTCAACCCAGCTAAACATGAAACAAAAAAACGCCGCCACGCCAATACCGGCTTTGATAAGCGGCACGAAAATCGTCAAGAAAAACCGTGGAAACGAATAGCCGTCAATGTATGCCGTCTCATCAATCTCACGTGGAATGCCGCTCATAAAACCTTCCAGAATCCACACCGCCAACGGCACGTTAAACAGCAGATGCGCGAGCGCCACCGCGACGTGCGTATCCATCAAGCCAAGCGTGGTGTAAAGCTGAAAAAACGGCAGCAAAAATACGGCAGGTGGTGTCATGCGATTTGTCAGCAGCCAGAAAAAAACATGTTTGTCGCCAAGGAACGAATAGCGGGAGAACGCGTAAGCCGCAGGCAGCGCAACCGCGAGTGAAATCACGGTATTGATCGCGACATAAATCATGGAATTGATATAGCCGGAATACCAACTCTCATCGGTAAAAATGGTTTTGTAATGCGCCCACGTAAAATGCTGCGGCCAAAGACTGAAGGTGGAAAGAATCTCTTCGTTGGTTTTGAACGACATGTTGATCATCCAATAAACCGGCAAAATTGCGAACACCAGATAGAGGATCAGAAAAATAGTGCGCTTTTTGAAACGTCGCTCATCCATGATTGCCTCCAGAATTATCTCGTGTTCCCACGCGCTGCATCCAGTTATATAGAATGAAACAAAGCAACAGAATAATCAAAAAATAAATGAGCGAGAACGCAGCCGCAGGCCCAAGATCAAATTGGCCGACCGCTTTTTGCGTTAAATATTGCGAGAGAAATGTTGTCGCATTTCCCGGCCCACCGCCGGTAAGCACAAACGGCTCGGTGTAAATCATGAAGCTATCCATAAAGCGGAGCAGCACCGCGATCATCAGCACACCGCGCAACTTCGGCAATTGGATGTATCGGAACACCGCGAATTTACTCGCGCCATCAATACTCGCGGCCTGATAATACGCATCAGGAATCGCGCGCAAGCCCGCGTAACAAAGCAGCGCCACCAGCGGTGTCCAGTGCCACACATCCATCAGCAGCACCGTTAACCACGCGTGCGTCGCGTTGCCAGTGTAGCTATATTCAAAACCGAGTTTGGCGAGTGTGGCACCGAGTAGACCGATGTCAGTGCGGCCATAAATTTGCCAAATGGTGCCGACCACATTCCACGGAATCAACAACGAAATCGCAACCAACACCAGCACGGCTGAGGACTTCCAACCTTTTGCGGGCATCGACAACGCGAGCGCAATTCCTAGCGGAATTTCCACCAGCAAAACAGAAATCGAGAAACCCATTTGCCGCAATAACGCACCCTGCAAATCATCATCACGCATCACCGCCTTAAACCACTCCGTACCAACAAACACGCGGCGTTCAGGCGAGATGATGTCCTGCACTGAATAATTCACTACGGTCATCAGCGGCAAAATCGCCGAGAACGCGACGCATAGCACAACGGGCAAAATCAACAGCCACGCTTTTTGGTTTACCGGCTTCATGCGATCAACTCCTCATTGCGATAGAAGCAGGTGTGCTGACCAACGATGTTTAACCACACCACCTCATCCACATGGGGAATATTTTGCTCAGGGTTGAGGCGCGCGCGAATCAGCGCGCCGTCACCATTGCCAACGTGCGCGGTAATGAGCCAATAGGTGCCGATATCTTGCGCCTGCGTCACGGTGGCGGGCAGCGCACCGAAAGTTTCCGGCGCGGCAAGCGTCACATATTCAGGCCGCACGCCGAGCGTGATGGCATCGTCACCATTCAGTTTTAAATTCGCTTCCATCACTCGCTTTCCGGCAATACTCACGCCCGATGCGTTCACTTGTGCAGCCAAAAAATTCATGCCGGGTGAGCCAATAAAATGGCCGACAAAGGTGTGTTGCGGCTTCTCGAACAGCGCCGATGCGCTGCCGATTTGCACCGCACGGCCACGTGTCATCACCACCACTTGTTCAGCGAAGGTGAGCGCTTCAACCTGATCGTGCGTGACGTAAATGAGTGTTAACTTCAACTCCTGATGAATCTGTTTTAATTTGCGCCGCAATTGCCATTTCAGATGCGGATCAATCACAGTTAGGGGCTCATCAAACAATACGGCACTCACGTCTTCGCGCACCAAGCCACGCCCTAACGAAATCTTTTGCTTCGCGTCCGCCGCAAGCCCTGCTGAGCGCATATTGAGTTGGCCATTCAATTCAAGCATCTCGGCGATCTTGCCCACGCGTTGCTTGATTTTATCCGCCGCCACACCGCGATTGCGCAGGGGAAACGCGAGATTTTCAGCAACCGTCATCGTGTCGTAGATTACCGGAAACTGAAACACCTGCGCGATATTACGTTGTTGGGGTGTACGGCCTGTTACATCAGCACCATCGAATTTCACACCACCCTGCGAAGGCTTTACAAGACCGGAAACAATATTGAGCAGCGTCGTTTTGCCACAGCCCGATGGGCCAAGCAAAGCATACGCGCCACCATCATTGAAGGTCATTTTCAGCGGCAGCAACGCGTAATCTTCATCGCGTTGCGGATGTGGTTTGTAGGCATGCGCCAGCTCAAGATCAATGCGCGCCATGTTATTTCCGCTCCGGTGCGACAACTAAATTACCGTCTGCGCCAAACACATAAACTTGCGCGGGATTTAAATACAAGGTGATAGCCTCGCCGAGCGAAAACACGTGCACACCCGTGAGTTGCGCCACCAGCTCGCCTACTTGTGTGTGCACATGCACGAAAGTGTCCGAGCCGGAAATTTCGGCCAGCTCTACTTTGCCTGCCAGCGCTAAATCATTCTCACGCCGATCCACTCGCAACGCACCAGCACGCACACCAACGGTCAACATATCCGACTGCAAAGCTGGCAACGACAGCGCAAGACTCAAGCTACCATTCAGCATCACATCCGATTGTGTTGCCTTGGCTTCTATCAAATTCATCGGCGGATCGCTGAATGCGCGCGCTACGCGGATCGATTTCGGGCGATGAAACACCTCAGCCGTCGGCCCGTACTGCAGCAATTCACCGGCATCCATTACCGCCGTGTAGCCACCGAGTAGCAACGCTTCCGTCGGCTCAGTGGTTGCGTACACCACCGTTGATTCACCAATCGCAAATAGTTGCGAAAGCTCGTCGCGCAATTCTTCGCGCAACTTATAGTCGAGATTCACCAGCGGCTCATCCAGCAACATCAACGGAGCGTTTTTTGCCAGCGCGCGCGCCAGCGCAACACGTTGTTGCTGACCGCCGGATAATTCAGCAGGCAAACGTCTTAAAAAAGCATCAATGTGCAGCTTGATCGCCAGCTCAGCAACACGCGCATCAATATTTTTTTCTTTGCGGAGTTTTAGCGGCGAAGCAATATTGTCAGCCACTGTCATCGACGGATAATTTATGAACTGCTGATACACCATCGCCACATTGCGCTCACGTACCGGCTTGCCGGTCACATCAACACCGTCCGTTAGCACGCGACCTTTGCTCGGTTTATCTAGCCCCGCCATTACCCGCATCAGTGTCGTCTTACCCGCCTGCGTGGCGCCCAACAGGACAGTCACGGCGCGCGGTATTAGCGTCAAATCCAGCGGGTAAAGGTGAACATTCGCACCCACACGCTGTTCGATTCGTTCGAGCGTCAGCTCCATGCGATCCCGTTGATTGGTTGAACGTTGAACTCCTGCCTATGCACCCATTATGCATTTACGCGACAATTTTTTGCGAGTTTGCGGCTTTTTAGCCTGGCGGTTTGCTCAAATGCTAATCACGTCAACCGCTCATCCACTAGCTCAATCCAATGACGAATCGGCAACTTCGATGAGTCGTCTAATCCCGATTCAATATGCGCCAGACAGCCGATATTCGCGGTCGCGATCATCTGCGGCGCACCGGATTCGAGGGCAGCTACTTTGTTTGCGAGGAGTTGTTGGGACAACTCACTTTGCAAAAGTGAATACGTTCCCGCGGAACCACAGCAGAGATGGCCGTCGGGCACGTTGGTTAATTCATAACCTGCTGCGCTTAATATTTCCTCAACCACACCTTTGATTTTCAGCCCGTGCTGCAAGCTGCATGGCGAGTGAAAGGCAAGTTTTTGTTTTGATTTATTTTGTACCGCGAGCAATTTTGCCAGCGCATTTTTTTCCTTCGCAATAATCTCGCTGACATCGCGGTACAAAGCGGAAATGCGTTTTGCTTTTTCGGCGTAGTGCGCGTCATTGCGCAAAAGATAGCCATATTCCGCGACTGTCGTGCCGCAGCCGGACGCTGTTACGACAATCGCTTCCGCACCCGCCTCAACGAATGGCCACCATGCATCGATATTGCGTTTGATAAACACATGCGCTTCGTGCACATCATTTAGATGATGCGGGATCGCGCCGCAACATCCTGCGCTGGGGGCGACGATGAGCGAAATGCCGAGCTTGTCGAGCACGCGCGCGGTGGCCGCGTTAATACTCGGCGCCATGGCTGGCTGCACGCAGCCTTGTAACACCAGCATCTGGCGCGCATGACACGGCGCGGGCCACACGCCCACATCGCGCTTGGCGGTGATTTTTTTTCCGAGTGCGTCGGGTAGCAGCGGCTTAACCGCTCGACCTACCGCGAGACCGACCTTGAACAAGCCCGTTTGCGGAAGCGCTTTTTTCAACACTGCGCGCTTTAATTTATCAATCGCACTGCGCTCGACTTTTTGCTCGACAATCTCGCGACCGATATCCACCAGACGACCATATTGCACACCCGATGGACACGTGGTTTCGCAGGCGCGGCAGGTCAAACAACGATCAAGATGCAACATCGTTTTTTCGGTGACCGGCGCGCCTTCCAGCATTTGCTTCATCAGATAAATTCGCCCGCGCGGGCTGTCAAGCTCATCGCCAAGCAAGTTATAAGTCGGACAAGTCGCAAGACAAAAACCGCAATGTACACATTTGCGTAAAATGCTTTCGGCTTCGATGCCTTCAGGTGTGTCTTTAATAAAATCGGCCAGGTTGGTTTGCATGATTTAACTTTTATTTGAATGAGATTAAATGTTGTCCATACGGCCACGATTCAAAATATTCTCTGGATCGAACGCGGTTTTCAAATTGCGATGAATTTTGCCCAGCACGGGTTGCAGCGGATGAAACACGCCTGTTGATTTATCGCCATTTCTGAACAGCGTAACATGCCCGCCCACCGCGTCCACCTTAACTCTCAGCGTAGTTATGTCTGTGTTTACACCTGCAATGCCGCGCACCCAGCGGAGCGCGCCGCCCCACTCCATCCACTGCGGCATATTCAATTGCAGCGCCGGTGTGGTGGATGGCACTGACAAACGCCACAGTGGCTCGCTCGATGAAAAAAATCCCGCGCGATGATCGCGCAGGCCTGACCAAAAATCGTGAGCCATTTTATCGGCAACATTTTCGCCACCCAATTTTTCTTGCGCCGCTTTCACGCCTGATTCAGCACCGGATAATCGCACCATCAATACGCCATCACACCAGCTCGTCGCCGATAACGGCAATGGCCGACCTGCCCATTCATTCATGCGCTGAATCGCAGTTGCCTCATCCATCTCGTAGCGCAACGTGATTTCACGCGCAGGCTTAGGCAGCACTTTAAATGAACAGTCGAGCAGCACGCCTAACGTGCCCATCGCGCCGGTCATGAGCCGCGAGACATCATAGCCCGCGACGTTTTTGATCACGCGGCCACCGAAATTCAAATCCTCTCCACGGCCGTTAATAATGCGCGTGCCCAACACAAAATCGCGCACCGCACCGGTGTAGGGGCGACGCGGCCCGGAGAGTCCGGTTGCCACCGTCCCGCCGATGGTGGCAAATGCGGTGGCACCCTCGCCAAAATGCGGCGGCTCGAATGGCAGCATCTGATTTTCTTTGTCCATCACGCGCTCGATTTCGGCCAGCGTGGTGCCCGCGCGAACAGTCAACACCAGCTCCTTCGGCTCGTATTCGATGATGCCACTGTAGGCACGCATATCGAGCGCCTCACCGACAATTGCACCACCGTAAAACGCTTTTGTATTGCCACCATGAATCGTGAGCGGCTTTTTTGAAGCGGCATGGCTTGCTAAGCGTTCGCATAAATTTTTTATCAGTTCATTCATCTTTGTAATCTTTTAAACGGAGAGATCAAAACCGGGGAATATCGCTGCGTGGAATTTCGCCCGCGCGCACATGCATGCCGCCCCATTCGCTGCAACGCTTCAAGCTCGGAATGCCTTTGCCAGGATTTAATATTCCGCTGGGATCAAACGCCGCTTTGATCTCATGAAAGGCGCTTAATTCCAGTGGACGAAACTGCACGCACATCTGTTTTAATTTTTCAATACCAACGCCGTGTTCGCCCGTAATTGTGCCGCCGACTTCCACACAAATTTCCAGCATCTTGCCACCCAGCTCTTCACTGCGCTCCATCTCGCCGGGCACAGTGCCATCGTAGAAAATACACGGATGCAAATTGCCGTCACCCGCATGAAAAACATTGGCTACCGTCATGCCATATTCGCGACCCAGCTCAGCGTAACGCGCCAACACCTCCGGCAAACAGCGGCGCGGAATGGTGCCATCAATGGTGTAGTAATCCGGTTGAATCGTGGCGAGGGCGGCGAATGCACCCTTGCGTGCGCGCCATAATTTTTCGCGCTCGGCTGCATTAGCCGCCACACGAATTTCCTGCGCATGGCATTCGTTCAATACCGTTTCAACGCGTGCCAGTTGCTCCGCCACTTCTTCGCGCACGCCGTCTAGTTCAATCAGCAATAACGCTTCTGCATCCAGCGGAAATCCGGCAGACATAACTTTTTCGCACGCTTCCACCACCATCTTGTCCATCATTTCGAGCGCAGCAGGAATTACGCCGCCACCGATAATTTTGCCGACCGCATTGGCCGCATCGGTCACACTCGGGAAAGCGGCGAGCATAGTTTCAATATGCTCTGGCTCGGCCACCAATTTCACCGTGATCTCGGTGATGAGACCCAACATGCCTTCGGAGCCCGTCATCACCGCCATGAGGTCGTAGCCTGCGGCATCAAGCGCGCGTGAGCCGATTTCGATTACGTCGCCATCGCTGGTGATAACCCGCGCACGCATCACGTTGTGGGTGGTGAGGCCGTATTTCAAACAATGCACCCCGCCCGAATTTTCCGCGACATTACCGCCGATAGAACAGATCAATTGGCTCGATGGATCGGGCGCATAAAATAATCTGAACGGTTTTGCCGCATCTGAAACGGCGAGGTTGCGAACGCCGGGACCGACGGTGGCGGTGCGCGCCAATGCATCCACATTCGCAATTTTATTTAGTTTAGTTAACACCACCAACACGCCATCATCGTGCGGAATCGCACCGCCAGAAATACCCGTACCCGCGCCGCGGGTGACCACAGGAACGCGCTCGCGAGAACATGATTTCAAGATTTCGGCGACTTGTGATTCTGTCTCAGGCAACACCGCGCAAAGTGGCGTGGCGCGATGCGAAATGAAGGCATCAGTTTCGAACGGTTTGAGTCGTTCAACGTCGGTGAGAATATTGAGCGGTGGCTGAATGCGTTGCAAGCAGGCGATGAAATTTGAGGTATCAGTCACTAGCACTAGCGCGCCTTTCGAGCCATAAATGGCTCAAACGGCACGCTCATCCTAGAGTTTTTATTTTTAATCATGCGCATAAAGAACGGTTGCCATCAAAACCGCGGAATGTCAGGATGCGCCAGCTGCCCGTTGTGCACGCGCATGCGACCATACTCCGCACAGCGCGCCAGCGATGGAATCGCTTTGCCTGGATTCAATAACATGTCGCTATCGAAGGCGCGCTTCACGGCAAAAAAAGTCTCGCGTTCACCGTCGGTAAACTGGCTACACATCTGATTAATTTTTTCAATGCCTACGCCATGCTCGCCGGTAATCGTGCCGCCATATTCGATGCACAATTCCAGAATATCGGCGGCGAATTCTTCGGTTTTTTCCAACTCGCCAGGAATATTTGCATCGTACAAAATCAGCGGATGCAAATTGCCATCACCGGCGTGAAATACATTCGCGCAACGCAAATTGTATTTAATGGACAGCTCTTCGGTGCGCTTTAACACAGCAGCTAACGCACGACGCGGAATCGAACCATCGATGCAGTAATAATCCGGCGAAATCCGGCCAACAGCAGGGAACGCGGCTTTACGGCCTGACCAGAATTTCATCCGCTCGGCCTCGCTGTTCGACACGCGACAGGCTGTAGCACCAGCGGCTTTCATCACCGCTTCCATCTTGGCGATTTCCTCTTCCACTTCTTCGGGCGTGCCGTCGGATTCGCAAAGCAAAATGGCGGCCGCGTTCACATCGTAATCCGCATGCACAAAACCTTCCACCGCCTCAGTCGCCAGCTTATCCATCATCTCCAAGCCGGCCGGCACAATGCCCGCACCGATCACACTCGCCACGGCATCGCCCGCGCGCTCGACATCATCAAAACTCGCCATCACCACGCGCGCCAATTGCGGCTTCGGGGTCAGCTTGACGGTCACCTCAGTGGTGACGCCGAGCATGCCTTCCGAGCCCGTCATCAATGCGAGCAAATCATAACCGGCTGAATCAAGCGCTGCGGAGCCGATAATCGCTTTTTCGCCTTCGATGGTGACGATTTCAATTCTAAAAATATTGTGTACCGTTAGTCCATATTTCAAGCAATGCACGCCGCCGGAATTCTCAGCCACGTTACCGCCGATGGAGCAGGCGATTTGCGATGAGGGATCGGGCGCGTAATACAAATTTAAAGGCGCCACTGTTTCTGAAATTTTTTGATTGCGCACACCAGGTTGCACGCGTGCGGTACGGGCGAGCGCATCGACATTTACAAACTTGTTGAACTTCGCCATCGACATCAAAATGCCATCGTTAAGCGGTGTCGCACCACCTGACAATCCGGTTCCTGAGCCACGCGCAACCACTTTTATATTGTTGTCATGTGCGACTCGCATGATTGCCTGCACTTCTTCAACAGTCGATGGCAATACGGCCAGCATCGGCAGTTCGCGATACGCAGACAAGCCATCGCATTCGTAAGGCAGTAAATCTTCCTTCTCGGTCAGCAGCGCATGCGGTGGCAAAATTGCGCGCAGTTTCGTCATTAATAAACCGCGAGAAATGGGAGAATGAATATCAAGAACAGCGGCCATGGCAAAGTATTCCAGTGAGTGCACCAATAATGATCTCTATCATAGCTAACTCCTGCGTGTCTTTCTCGTCTTCGATCAAAAGTGGTTCTTACCGTTATTTAGCTAATGCGGGGCACGCAACAAACAGCAAACTTGAACTTCAGATTTCAGCCACTATCTGATTCATACTTTACTTGCTGTTTTGCAAACATTCTTTGCGCGCTGTTCTGCAAATATTCTCTCGCTCATCAACGCTCAAGGAAACCCATGGCCGGAAACGAAATTTATTTACTGTGGATATTGGCGGGGACACTGGTACTCCTTGGCCTGGCTGGCACCATATTGCCAATGTTGCCGGGCGTGCCGTTTGTATTTGGCGGTTTGTTGGTGGCGGCATGGATTGATAATTTTCAACGCATCGGTTGGCCCACATTAACGATTCTGGCGCTGCTCACGGCACTGGCCTTAGTCGTTGATTTCGTCGCCACGATGTTCGGCGCAAAACGCGCGGGCGCATCAAAACTGGCACTGCTGGGCGCTGCCATCGGCAGCATTGTCGGATTATTTTTTGGCCTGATCGGGATTTTTATTTTTCCGTTTGTTGGCGCAGTCATTGGCGAATTTATTGAGCGCCGAAAATTGGGCCAAGCCGGAAAAGTGGGGCTGGCGACTTGGCTCGGCCTGTTATTTGGCGCGCTTGCGAAACTCGCTTTGGCGTTAACGATGATCGGAATTTTTGTCATTTCCTATTTATGGAAATGAGCCTAGCGAAATAGCTGCAGCACATTCGCAATCGCCAACAAAAGTAATACCATAATCGTGACAACCATGCCGCCCACACGACCTTTCGACGCGCCCGACGTGGCATACAAACCTGCGGCATGCGCCAGACGTGCGAGTAAAAACATCGCGCCAAAAATATGCAGCGCCCACGCCGGCCCGTGATTTAATTCAAAAATGGCCAGTAACACTAAAAAAATCGGGATGCATTCAGCCGCGTTGCCATGTGCCCGCATCGCTTGTTGTAACTCGGATTTAGCGCCATCGCCCAAGCCAACGCGCAAACTATTGCGCAGCTTGATAACGGGAAATAACAAAATAACGAGAAAAGCGGCGAGCAGCGCAGCGTAAATAGCGGTGACCGGAACGAGCATTCGAGTCTCCTGAAGTATTATTTGTTATGCAAAAAATTCCACCAAATTCTCATAAAAATCATTCATGAAAACCATTCTTGTATTTTTGTTGCTAGTCATTACCAGTTTTTATCCAAAGCATGCTAAAGCTGATTGGCCGCAGAAGCCGATTCGCATTATTGTCGCCGCCCCAGCCGGAAGTTCTGTCGATATTGTGTCACGCGTCATCGCCGACAAGTTAAAGGAAAAACTTCAGCAACCTATTATTATCGATAACAAGCCCGCCGCGGGCGGCACCATCGCCGCCGCCGAAGTTGCCAAGTCCATCCCCGATGGCTACACGCTTTACATGGGCTTTAACGGGCCACTTGCGAATGCGTCGGGACTATATAAAAATCTGGCTTACGCGCCGCTTCGTGATTTCGCCCCCATCATCTTAACGGCCTTGCAGCCAAATGTGTTGGTGGTTAACGCGAGCGTTACTGCCAACAACCTCAAAGAATTTTTAGCGCTTGCCAAATCGCAACCCGGCAAACTTAATTACGCCAGTGTGGGCAATGGCTCGGTGTCACATTTATCGATGGAAATGTTGAAGCGCGAAGCGGCAATCGATATTGCGCATGTGCCGTTTAATGGTGCCCCGCCCGCCATTCAGGCCGTGATTGCGGGTGATGTGCAGATCATATTCACGGCACCCGCCAACGCGCTTGCGCAAATCAAGGCGGGCAAACTAAAAGCGATTGCTGTGACCAGTGCAAAACGATTTGCTATGCTGCCCGATGTCGCGACCGTGGCCGAGTCGGGCATCGCCACACTGACCAACTTCGAAGCAATTTCGTGGAACGCACTACTCGCCCCGCGCGACGCACCGAAAGAAATCGTGGCACGATTGAACGCTGAAATTAATGCGATTTTTTTGGATGCGAGTGTGAAGAAAAAATTTTCGGATGCAGGAATTGAAGTGGGTGGCGGAACACCGGAATCGTTACGTGCATGGATGGCATCTGAGGCAGCTAAATGGGGAGAGGTTATTCGGGTAACGGGGGCGACGGTTGATTAAGGAGTGGTTAGTGAGTCGTAGGTCAGGTTGCGCAGCTATCTGACATTCTCAACTATTTGCAAACGGGCGTCAGGCAGCTTTGCAAGCTGACCTACTGCCCGTTTTTCGTCACGCGCGTAAATTCAAACAGTAGATTCCTCAACCGATACCACCGAAAGCTGGGTTCGGCATAACAATGAATTTTTATGCGGCTCCAAAAACAGGTGCGCTATAAAAAACTAAAACAACCCCACAATTTTCCCATCATCATCCACATCAATCGAATTCGCACACGGCACTTTTGGCAATCCCGGCATAGTCATGATGTCGCCGCATACCATCACTACAAACTCCGCGCCCGCTGCCAAGCGCACTTCGCGAATGGTGAGAATGTGGCCCGACGGCGCGCCGCGTAATTGTGGGTCGGTGGAAAATGAATACTGCGTTTTGGCTACACAGACGGGATAGTGGCCGTAACCATCCTCCTGTAATTTTTTGATTTGCCCGCGAATTTTTGCGTCCGCCGCAATATCCGACGCGCCATAAATTTTTACAGCGATGGTTTTCATTTTGTCCCAGAGCGGCATCGCATCTTCGTAGACAAATTTAAAATTATTCGGCTGCTCACACAAATCCACGACAATCCTGGCAACTTCGGCAGCGCCTTTGCCGCCCTCAGCCCAGTGTTTGGCGATCACGACTTTGCAACCAAGTTTTGATAAGCGCTCAGTGAGGAAATTGACTTCAGCCTCGGTGTCGTGGGTACGATGATTCACGCTCACCACACACGGCAGGCCATAGTTTTGCATGACGTTGTGAACGTGACGCTCAAGATTGACGATACCTTTTTCCAGTGCGGTTACATTTTCTTTCGATACTTCTTTCACGTCCATGCCGCCATGAAATTTCAGCGCGCGAATCGTCGCCACCAGCACGACCGCATCCGGACGCAAACCTGATTTTCGGCATTTGATATCGATAAATTTTTCAGCGCCCAAATCTGCACCAAAGCCAGCTTCGGTCACCACATAATCGCCAAGCTTTAGCGCCGTCTGCGTGGCGATGACGGAGTTGCAGCCGTGCGCGATATTGGCGAATGGGCCGCCGTGAATAAAGGCAGGATTATTCTCCAGCGTTTGCACGAGATTCGGCATCATCGCGTCTTTGAGTAGCGCCGTCATCGCACCCTGCGCGTGCAAATCTTTCGCCAGAATCGGTTTGAGGTCGCGTGTATAACCGACCACGATTTTGCTGATGCGTTCTTTCAAATCCTTGATTGACGTCGCCAAACAAAAGATCGCCATAATTTCAGAAGCAACGACGATATCGAAACCATCTTCACGCGGATAGCCATTGCCCGGGCCACCGAGCGAAACAGTAATTTGGCGCAACGCCCGATCATTCATATCCACCACGCGCTTCCACGCGATGCGACGCACGTCAAAATTAAGCTCATTGCCATGATGAATGTGGTTATCAATCAACGCGGCGAGCAAATTATTGGCGAGTGCGATCGCTGAAAAATCACCCGTGAAATGCAGATTGATTTCTTCCATCGGCACCACTTGCGCGTAACCACCGCCTGCCGCGCCGCCCTTCATGCCGAACACCGGGCCGAGCGATGGCTCACGCAAACAAATAATCGCCTTCTTGCCGATATGATTTAGCGCGTCGCCCAAACCCACGGTGGTCGTGGTTTTTCCCTCACCTGCTGGCGTCGGCGAGATGGCGGTGACTAAAATGAGTTTGCCGTTTTTTTTGTTTTTCACGCTGTCAACATAATTGAGTGACACTTTCGCCTTGTAGCGGCCATAAGGCTCAAGCGCATCTTCCGGGATGCCCAGTTTGTGGGCGATCTCGGCGATCTTGACCATCTTCGCTTGCTGCGCAATGTCAATATCACTCATCATCGGTATGACTCCTCATTATTTTCTATAGCGTTCAATGCGACTGAATGTTGGTATGCGCAAAGTATGAATCTGCTTTGTTACTTACAACCATGCGCTTATAACCATGTGCTTATAACCATGTGCTCACAACCATGATGAGCAACAACTAGAATAACGTATACGGCTTGTTTTGATTGACGTCTACCATCTGGGCCACATAATCAACAATCGAATCAACAATCGAATCAACAATCGACGTTAATATACTTTCCAGCGCAAAGGCAACAATATGCATGCACATGAAAAAATAATCCGCGATTTTTATCAGGCGTTTGCGAATAAAGATGCGGCAGCGATGGCGCGTTGTTATCACCCGGATATTGCGTTTTCCGATCCGGCGTTTCCGATGTTGCGCGGCGCTGAGGCGACGGCCATGTGGGCGATGCTGACCTCACGCGCGAAAGATGGTTTTGAAATCATCCTGGTAAACGCTTCTGCGGACGCAGAAGGTGGTCGCGCGCAGTGGGATGCAAAATATATATTCTCGCAAACCGGCAATCTAGTGCACAACAAAATCAGCGCGGTATTCGCGTTTCGCGATGGAAAAATTATTCGTCATGTGGATCGATTTTCGTTCTGGCGCTGGTCATCACAGGCGCTGGGGCCAATAGGCAAACTATTGGGTTGGTCGTGGCCGCTCAAAGCGTTTGTACGGCGCAAAGCCCGCGCTTCACTTGAGGGATTTATGGATAAGGGAAATTATCCGAAGCCGTGAGTTTTAAACGTTTTTGTCTTTGCCGCGCATCATCGGATGATGCGAAAGATGCTCGTGCCACATCATTCTAAGTTCACGCTGTGCCTCCACGTTGGCTTGATTAAACGACATGCGCAGATCAACTGAAAGCGCGGCCTGCGCAGCCGCATCTTCGTTGCGTTCCATCGCCAAATAGCATAGCGAAAGTTTTTCATGTGCGGCTTGCTGGAGCGAGCGCAGACCTGCTTGTCGGGCGCGATCAATGGCGGCGCGAAGGTGTGTTTCGGCCAGCAAAAACTGTTTGGCTCCCGATTCGATCTGCCCCAGCCAAAGTTGTCCGTCCACAATCAGGCGGGCGTGTTTTAAATCAAGGCCCATCTCCAGCGACTGCGTGACCAATATGCGCGCCGTAGCGAAATCGTTCAGCAAAAAATAATACTGACCAATCGAACCGGTTTTGTCCGCGATTTCGAATTTATTGTCGTCACTTAACGCAGCCTGAAGGCCTTCACGGATATGATCAATTGCTTGTTTCAATAATCTTTCTGACCCTGCCTTGTCGCCTGCGCTTAAGGCGGCTTCGGCGCGGCGTTGAAACAGCACGCCGATATTGGCCGTCACTTTTGGCACGTGAATCAATTCGCCGTGCGTAATCAAACAATCGCGCGACAATACAAATTCTCGCTCCGCCTCATCAAAGCGCTGGCTATCGGTAAGCGTGAGGCCGAGCACGTTATGGCTGCGCGCTTCCAGCAATTTGTCGTTGATCTGTTCAGCAATAGTAAGGCAGCCGCGCACCGCTGCCTCCGCCAGATCATGCGCCTGTAAATCCCGACAAGCAGCCGCCAGCGTGATGAGCTGATGCCCCATTCGCCCGTATTCATTGAGTGCGGCGAAGCCCTGATAAGCATCGAAAACGCAGGCAATTGACATCATGTGATCGACTCGCATGTGGTGACACATCGCCGCCGAGGCAAGCGCTTCAGCGCGCTCGAATGTGAGGCCGTGCGCGTTTGCCAGTGATAGTGCCTCCTTCACTGCTGAGAGTCCGTCAAGCGGCAAGCCAGCATAGGCATACTCCATCGCCAAATGTGCAAGCGTGCGTGCGCGGTCGCGGGGCTGCTCGTGCGCAGGCTGCGATACAAGCGCATCGATTAACGTGGCGATGCGGCCAAGTGAACTCAACAAACTCTCCCACGAGACACATACACACGCGCAGACACACGCGCAGACATACGCGCAGACACACGCGCAAACACACGCGCAAACACATACGCATCGCAATGAGAATAGGTTGGGCGTTCTATCGATTCAACTAACGTAACGATAGAGCCGCTGTGGCGGATGGAGAGCATGGTGAAAGTGTTACCAAATAGATGTCAATCAGAACAGCCATGGTATCGATCACACTATTGCGTCACAGTGAGCCAGTTCACAAGCTATGCCCGATTGTAGGGAATTCGACCCCTTTGATTCCCGGATTTCACAGATATTGACAAACCGCTCACGGGAGCCGTTTGAAATCTTGCCGTATTTGCGTGCAAATCTAGACGGATTTAGCGCCGCGCAGCATGATGATATTGCCCATAATCGACAAGGTAACGCCGGCGGTCGTTAAATAACCCCACGCGAATTTTTCAAAGAAAAACGAAATGATGAGCGCCACAATCGGCACCATCACGCCAATGTAAGCCGTGCGTGCAGCGCCAATGCGACCCATCAGGGTGAGATAGCAGCCGAAAGTGACAATCGAGCCTAGAAATGCCAAATAAACGAGTGACAACACATAGCCCGGCGTAATAGAAAATGTGATCGAGCGCCCCATCAGCAGCCCAAACAACAACGCCAGCACGCCGCCATAAAACATGCCCCAGGCCATGCTCGTCCATATTGGATAGCCCAGCTTTTGCGTGCGTGTGGCCATCATGCTGCCCGCGCAGGAAGCGAACACCGAGAGCACGGTAAACAACGCACCGAG
>JANXWW010000371.1 GCA_025350945.1 Burkholderiales bacterium | reverse complement strand
CAAAAGCTGCAGCAAGAGCAAAAATCCAGGTTTTTCGAATTGACGATCTCCAACTGCCTACCTCGGCTAAACAAGAAGCTGGATTTGACCTGATAATTTAAGCAAGGCACAGATTCACAGCTCGCCATTTTCCTGGAAGCCGTTCAAGATCGGCTGGTATTGCCAACGCTTTTATTACCCCGAAAAATCATCATCCCGCATCGCCCGATCTCGCTCCTTCAACGCCTGCCGATAAGTCTTGATCCACTGCTTGAACGCCACTGGGTTTTTGGGCATTTGAATTTCGTTTTCGATGCGCCGAATTTGGCTTTTGAGATGCGCGATGTCTTGCATCAGGCGCAGCATGATACTTTTCATCGCGATTGGCTGATGCGGTGGCACATGGAGTTGTTCGCGTAATGGCATTTGCACCGCTAAAATTTCCTGTGCGAGCTCACTCAGCTGCTCGCGCAAAATTTTATTGAAGCGTTTGAGGCGCTCTTCCGACAAATCGGCAATTGAGCGCGCATCGATTTGCTCAATTGCGAGTTGCAGTTCCAGCAGCTTCAATAAATCTTTTTTCTCATAGGCCTGATTGACGCGCTGCATGAGGTCAGTTTTGCGTTTGCGTTCGTTCGCATCAGGCTCGCGGTCGGGATGAAGAGCGCTCACTAGTTTTTTATACACCTCGCGGAGCGAGAGTCTGGTCTCGTCGGCTTCGGCTTTTAATTTTTCTTCCTGCGCGCGTTGCTTGGCGGTTTGTCGGGATGCTTTTCTGCGTGTTGAATGTTGCTCTTGTCCATGCAGGCGCTGTTGCTGTTCTTTTTCCATTTGTGCATGGAGTTTCTCGATGATGTCTTCAGGCGAATTCAAATCGTTTGCATCGCCGAGATCGACATTGAACATCGCCTCCACCGCTTCTTTCATACTCTCTACCGCAGCCGCCTCTTCGGCATCAAAGTCGGTGTCGTTATATCGGTTGTAGATTTCCTTGATCGCTTCGTCATCGGTTTCGATAATCAATTGTTCGGCGACGCTGCAAATAATTTTCTGCACCACACCCTGCTCGGATTTGGTGAGCCCTTTGCGGCCAATCGCTTCATCAAGCACACGCACCATCTCTGCCTGATGCGCTCTGAATGCATCCAGCAAGGGCATGTAATCGCTCGCCAATTTCTGATCGTGCGCGAGTATGAAGGCTTGCCACTCAGCTAACGTTGCGCGACTTTTTTTAACATCTCTCACCAGCGTGTTGAACAGATTCTGTCCTTTTGACAGATTGGGCTGATTGGGTTGTGGGATGATGAGTAGCGGGGTAACGGTTTTTTTCATCAAGATACACAGCCTGTTGTTGCTTCTGCTATTTCAACCATTTCAGCTCCCGCGCTGTTGCCGCACCCACCACGCATTGCGTTAAATCATCAGGAATCTCCGCCCGCTTTTCGCTCACAGGAATACGCCCGCCCATGAGCTCGGCGGACTCTTGCGGGAACAGCGGGCTCTTGTTCGGTTCAGCATAACCATCAGGAAAAATCGGCATTGTGGTTTGTAAATCGTATTTGTCCGTAGCACCGAGCGTGTGCAACATTTCATGCGCGAGCACGACATTGTTGCTGCCAGCTTGACGACGGGACGCAAACACATTGGCTACGCCCAGCATGCCTTTTTCCAAACCCAGTGAATGCGCCAGTACGGGCGTGCGTGCGGGATCGTGAAAGAGTGCGAACAGGCGAATATTGGGTTTAGTGCGTTCGAAATGATCGTGCTGTGATGCCCAATAGCGCAGTTTTAAGCTCCACGCCATGATTGAAAAAACATTTCCGCCCGCAGGTGGCGTGGGCGGTACTGCGTCGATTTCCGGTGCGAGCCATACATTCACCGGCTCGTTGTTTTGCAGGCCATAACGTTTGGTTTCACCCTGCATCAGGCTTGCGATAGGCTGAAACGTATCGCGCGAAAGGCTCGTAATATAGGCGCGCGAGACATCAGATTTATCGGCGTTGATCGGGTAAATAACAACATCGAGTGTCTTGTCCCATTTGAGCGCGCGATATTTAGTGACCCAGGTGACACTGCCGACCATAACTAAAATAAAAAGCAGGATGGTGACGCGAACGGCTTTGAACATAAAGATTGAATCTTTGCTTGTTTATTTTTTCATACGCAAAAAACCCGCTTCCAGATCGCGAATCAAATCATCCGCATCTTCCAGCCCGATGCTGTAACGCAGCAACGGCCCGCCCGTCCACGGCACCACCTTGCGGCCATAACGTAAATCCGCTGGCACCACCAGGCTTTCAAATCCGCCCCACGAATAGCCGAGCCCAAAAAGTTTATAGCCGTCAATCATGGCTGCGATTTGCTGTTCTGAACATGGATGTAATTCAATACTGAATAGTCCGGTCGCGCCTGAAAAATCGCGTTTCCACAAAATGTGGCCGGGGTCACTTTCCAGTGCGGGATAGAGCACGCGTTTTACTTCCGGCCGCGCTTGTAGCCACTTGGCGATATGCAGCGCTGATTCGTGATGTTGCTTCAATCGCACACCCATCGTACGCATGCCGCGCAATGTTAAAAAACAATCATCAGGCGAGGCGCGCTGGCCCAACTCGTAAGTCGATTGTTTGAGCATCGGCCAGGTGCGTTCATTTGCGATCACAAGGCCAATCAGCACATCGGAATGCGCCGCGTAATATTTTGTCGCGGGCTGCACAACCAAATCCACACCGTGTGCAAACGCATTGAAATACAAACCGGTTGCCCACGCGTTATCCATAATCACCACTGCATTTTTTTCATGTGCTGCTTTGGCAATCGCGGGAATATCCTGAATCTCGAATGTGTGCGAGCCGGGGCTTTCGGTGTACACAACGGTTGTATTTGGCCGCATCAGCTTCGCGATGTCAGCACCGATCAACGGATCATAAAAAGTTGTTGTCACCCCCATTCGCGTTAAAAATGATTCGCAAAATTTCCGCCCCGGGCCATAGCAACTATCGGTCATCAGTATATGATCGCCCGACTTTACGCACGCGAGCAGCGCACCGGCAACGGCCGCCAGCCCGCTCGGATAGGTGGCGGCGCGGTAGCCGCCTTCGATTTCTGCCACAGCGTTTTCCAGCGCCAGTGCCTGCGGCATATTGAAGATTGCGTAG
>JANXWW010000332.1 GCA_025350945.1 Burkholderiales bacterium | reverse complement strand
ACCACAGCAACAATACAATCCACAACCACCCCAGCAGTACGCCCAGCCGCCACAGCAACAATATGCGCCACCACAGCAGACTCCGCAACCATTGCCACAACAAACAGCTCGCGCCACCAATTATTTTCCGCTAGAGCAGGTAAAAGCTTATATGGTGTCTGACCTGCGCGTGCGCATGAAAAAAGACGCAGAATTGATCGCGCCGAAAATCATGGCGGCGAGTTCCCCGGAAGATTTAATTGTGATGATGATGCGTCTGCGCGATATTCTCACCAAATATTCCGGTGCTGATGATGCGGAACAGTTCGTGAAAAAATTTAAAGACATGCTGATCTAGATTGCATTCCGCTGGCATTGAAACAAAGCAAAATAAAATGCCCTGCGCAATTTCATGCGCAGGGCATTTTTTATTTTAATTATGCAAACTCTAGCATTGGCAGGCGTTTTGAGGCAAATATGCCTGAAAACATCCGTATATATTGGGGTTTGAAATTTAAATTTAGCCTTTTTTTAGTCTTTGCGCGTCGCCACAAGCCGTTGCACCATGGCCGGTTTGGGATCGTTGGTAAAAATATTTTCATAGGCAACAACCGCCAACTCGCCACGAACAGCGTCGAGCAATTCGTTGGGTTGCAATAGAAAATCCGCGCGCGATGGCCGCCCGAACTTCTCATTGCCCACGGCAAATGTTTCATAGATCAATACGCCGCCGCGCGCCACTGCGGAAACCAACAGCGGCAACAAAGGTCGATGCAGATAGTTGGTGACCACCACACCTGCGAATAGGCGATTTTCAAACGGCCAGGGATTCAATTCCAGATCGGCTTGAATCAATGTGATGTTCTCAGCCAGACCAACGAACGCGCTTACGTCGCGATCCACCGCCACCACCGCAAAGCCCATCGCGGCGAACATTCGCGCGTGACGACCCTCGCCACAGGCAACATCGAGTACCGAGCCATTTTTCGGGATGATGTCCGCAAAACGCAGCACCCACGACGATGGTGCTAATGTTGGTGTTGATTCCATCACAACATATTAACGCGACTGCATCAAATTCGAATGTGGGCTCTGCGATAATTGGGCATGAATGAAATTATGACATCGTGCGTTACCCACGAACTTACCCGTGAATCCTGTGTAGCACTTGACGATCAAGATAACCTGCGCCACGCGCGTGAGCGTTTTGATCTCACCGACGATCTCATCTATCTCGACGGCAATTCACTGGGCGCATTGCCGCGCGCCACGGCAGCTTGCATTGCGGAAGTGATTGGGCAGCAATGGGGGCGCGATTTAATTCGCTCGTGGAACAAACATCACTGGATCAGCTTGCCGCAAAAACTGGGCGCTAAAATTGCTGCACTGATTGGTGCCAACGCGAATGAAGTTATCGTCGCCGATTCAACTTCTGTCAATCTTTTCAAACTGCTCGCCTGTGTGCTGCAATTGCCACACGTGGGTGACGATGCGAATCGCCGCATTATTATTTCTGAACGCGGAAATTTTCCGACTGATCTGTATATCGCGCAAGGATTAAATCAATTGCTGGGCAATCGTTTCACGCTGAAATTAGTCGAGGCCAATGAAATAACAAATTCACTCGATCACACCGTCGCAGCCGCGCTCATTACGCATGTGGATTACCGCACCGGACATGTTCATAACATGGCTACGCTAAATGCGGCAGCCAAAGTGGCCAACACAAATATCGTTTGGGATCTGAGCCACAGTGCGGGCGCACTTCCCATTAATTTAAATCTCGATGGCGCGGAATTCGCAGTAGGTTGTGGTTACAAATATCTGAACGGCGGGCCTGGCGCACCGGCTTATTTATACGTAACTGAAAAGCTACAAGCACAATTAGCGACGCCACTTTCCGGCTGGTTTGGGCATGCAGCACCGTTTGCTTTCGCGGCTGAATATTCACCAGCAGTGGGCATGAATCGTTTTTTATGCGGCACCCATTCAGCGATTGCGATGGCAGCACTGGAATGCGGCCTGGATACGTTTGAAAATATTTCGATTGCCGCGATTCGACAAAAATCAATAGCGCTCAGTGATCTTTTTTTACAATTGATGGATGAATATTGTCAGCCATTTAATTTCACCTGCGTCTCGCCGCGTGCGCATGAATCGCGCGCGAGTCACTTGTCATTTGCCCATCCTCACGGGTATGCGATCATGCAGGCACTGATCGCGCGAAATGTGATTGGCGACTTTCGTCAGCCCAATTTATTGCGCTTTGGATTTACCCCGCTGTACACGCGTTTTATCGATGTCTGGCATGCGGTGATGACAATTCGCGATGTAATGCGGACCGAGGAATGGACAGCCGCGCAATATCAAACGAAAAATATTGTCACGTAATAATTAAACTCATAATTTAGAGTTGAATTTTTGCACGCAACGTCTGATCTATAATTTTCATTATCGCCATTGAGTTCGAAGCCATGCCTACCTTAGCGCCCATCCGCATTGAATACGATCACCCGCACTCAAATAAAGTCGGTGCCAAAATTTCCACGGAACACGCTTGGGCAAAAGTTCTGAATGAGCCAACGCCCAATGAGCGGATTGAACTTAAAGCAAAAATAAAACGCTTGCTGAAAGAACAAAACGCGGTGTTGGTCGCGCATTATTATGTGCATCCGGATTTGCAGGATTTGGCGGAAGAAACCGGCGGCTGTGTATCGGACTCGCTGGAAATGGCACGTTTTGGTCGCGACCATCCGGCGAAAACGGTGGTGGTGTGCGGTGTGCGCTTTATGGGCGAAACCGCGAAAATTTTGAATCCGGAAAAACGTGTGTTGATGCCCGAACTGGAAGCGGAATGCTCACTCGATCTCGGCTGCCCGCCGGATGAATTCAATAAATTTTGTGATGAATATCCTGATCGTACTGTCGTCGTTTACGCCAATACTAGCGCGGCCGTGAAGGCACGTGCTGACTGGATGGTGACGTCAAGCATTGGGCTTAAAATCGTTGAGCATTTACATGCCCAGGGCAAGAAAATTCTGTGGGCACCAGATCGGCATTTGGGCGCGTACATCCAATCACAGACGGGTGCCGATATGCTGATGTGGCAGGGCTCGTGTATTGTTCATGACGAATTCAAAACTTTCGAGTTGGAAGAATTAAAGAAAAAACACCCGCATGCAAAAATTTTGGTGCATCCCGAATCGCCTGCGAGCGTGGTGCGATTGGCCGATGTGGTCGGCTCCACCACGCAGATTATTAAAGCCGCGCAAACACTCGATGCGACCGAATTTATTGTTGCCACCGACAAGGGTATTTTTCACAAAATGAAAGCGGCTGCACCGGGTAAAATATTTATTGAAGCGCCCACAGCGGGCAATTCCGCCACCTGCAAAAGCTGCGCGCATTGTCCGTGGATGGCGATGAATGGATTGGCGAATTTGGCGGAAGTGTTGGCAAATGGCGCAAATGAAATTCACGTTGATGCAGAAATTGGCAGTCGCGCCAAACTATCGATTCAGCGCATGCTCGATTTTGCGAAGGGCTTAAATCTCGGCGCTGTCCTCACTCAAGCACCAGGGTCAAACAGGGATGGCGTGGGGCCTGCGTAAATTTTATGCTTCACCATGCCTGACTTGCCGCACGTTCAGACTATTTTTTTGCAAACATTAAGTGATGACAAATTCCGCGCTGCCCCCTTTAAATGAAGATGAAATTTCGCTTCTAGCTGAATTTTCAAAAGCGCTGCTGCCCACCCATGGCGCTCGCGCGGTCGAGAGCGTAAAACGGGCGACTGATCAAACGCGGGGCGTGCGCGATATTGTTCGCCAGCTTGCCAATGAAATTGATGATGAAGCCAAACGCACTACGTTCGTTTATCGCGCAAAGCGTGCCGTGGAGACGCTTCGCGAAAGAAAATTGACGGCAACACAAGAGCTCGCGAAAAAAGCGGAACGACGCCGCGGCGTACTTTCTGCTGAGCAAATGGCGTGCGCAGAAGATGCCTTGTCATCCACTTTCGGACCGAAGGCGTCGATACTGGTTGCGCGCTATGCATCATCCACCGACAACTCGCGCGATTTCTTTGAGCAATTATCGACGCATCTGACGACACTCAAGGAGCGCACCGCGCTGTTCAGAGCGGCGCGAAAATTGTCTCGCGCAAAGACGACACCTAAGCCAACACCGAAAGAATAATTGTGCGCTTGCGTAACGATCATTTAATTTCGGGATGATCATTTAATTGCGGAATTTTATTTTTTGTATAAATCGCTGGTCTGATAATTTCGTTGCACATGCCTGAGCCCCACCAGAATCGCCGCACTTGCAGGCAACGCCAGCAGCAAACCAAAAAATCCAAAAACTTGCCCAAACGCCAACAACGCGAAAATCACCGCGACCGGATGCAGGCCAATCCGGTCACCCACCAGCCACGGCGTGACGACAAAACCTTCCAGCAACTGGCCCACACCGAACACCACCCACACCATCGCCACACCGGTAATCGATGGAAACTGCATCACCGCCGCCACTGTGCCCAAGAGCAAGCCGGTGCCGCTGCCGAGATAGGGCACAAATACCAAAATGCCCGTGATAAGCCCGACCGGAAGCGCGAATTTCAGGCCGACCAGCCACAGCCCTGCGACATAGAAAACGGCCATCAGCAGCATCACGCTTAATTGGCCGCGCAAAAATTCTGAAAGCACCGCATCAATTTCACGCGCCAATGTGGATGCGGTGTCGTGGAATCGGCGTGGCACCATGGCATCCACGCTGGCAACGATATGATCCCAATCGCGCAACACATAAAACAGCACCACCGGCAGTAAAGCGAGGTTCACCGCAAAGCCGACCACTGCCATGCCACCGACGCCAACTGACGCAAATACACGTTTGGCAATTCCACCTGCGTCCTGCAAATTATCGGTCACGAATTGGCGAAACACGGTCGGATCAAGCGTGAACGAGGTGCCCAGTTTTTGATTCAGCCACGGCAGGCCCGTGGTTTTGATTTGCTCGATAAAAGCCGGAAATTGCTCCACGAGCTGCGAGATTTCGGTGGAGAACAGCGGCACGATAATTACCAGCAGCAGCACGACACCTAAAATCAGCGCCAGCACCGCGAGCACCGTGCCGACTGCGCGCGGTAATCCTCGGGCTTCCAGCTTATCGACCAGCGGATCAAAAATATAGGCGAGGATGCCCGCCGCCAGAAACGGAGCGAGTATCGGCGAGAGCGCCCACAGAATCAGCGCGAACACGGCCAGCGCGGCCATTAGTGTGACTAAATGCAGGTCCAGCCACGCGAGCGGTCGTGCGTGCGCACGCGCGTGCATACGCGTTAGCCAGCGTGGGCGGGATGGATGTGCGGGCGGGCTCGGCAACGGGCGTTTCGGATTAGGCGTCATTTCCAGTAAGATTTGGTTTTGTTACATTCATCCTAACCGAAATTCAGCCGAAATAACGTGCTGAATTTCCGAGTCTTATTTATGACATCCGGCATATCAAAATCCACACCATCTTCCATTACACCATTGACCTACAAAGACGCAGGCGTTGATATCGACGCAGGCGATCAACTGGTGGAGAACATCAAGCCTTTCGCCAAACGCACCATGCGTCCCGAGGTGCTGGGCGGCATTGGTGGATTTGGTGCGCTGGTGGAGGTATCGAAAAAATATAAAAATCCGGTGATGGTGTCGGGCACCGATGGGGTCGGCACCAAGCTAAAACTGGCGTTT
>JANXWW010000324.1 GCA_025350945.1 Burkholderiales bacterium | reverse complement strand
AAAATGGAGCCGGATGAGGTGAAGTTGGCTTCGGTCTTCGCGCGCAATAAGCCGACGCGGCCATAGATCGAAAAGCCCGTGCCAAGCGGCGCGGAAACCAGTGCATCAATACCGAAGCCGCTGGTTTTGTACTTCGCTGATAGTGTGCCTGCACCTGCGTTGGGCACCAGCGTTGCGCGTGATTCGGAAGAGTATTTGCCGAGATCAGTGTAATGCGCCTCGAGTGAAAAAATCGGTGAGAAGCGATAGCCGCCACTGATGCGATAGGCGCTGTCGGTGTTTTTGACCGATGAAGTCGGCGACACGTAATTGAGCGCTCTGAGCTGATTATTGAGATCGTTTTCCGACAGATTGGCGCGCGTGCCGCCGCCAGAAACGCCAATATTAAAACCGCTATCACCGCCTTCTGCAAAGGCAGCACCGGCAACTGATAACAATGAAACAGCAATACAGCTTGAAATTGATTTCTTGTTCATTTTTTTAATCCTTCGTTTTTAGAGGTTTTTAGAAATATCGATACTGCGATAGATGGCGTCTGGCTTTGTTATAGAGGCATCCGCCAGCGAGCCATCTACGTGGAGTATATCTTTGTTGAAAAAACAAACTCAATGAATTTGCGATGTGATAAATATTGCAAATATGAAACATCAATATGGAAGAGTATCTTTCGATCAAGACACCCTCACCCCAACCCTTACTCCAACCCTCTCCCACAGGAGAAGGCGCTAATCGCGGCACACTCAAATAATCTTTTTGTGTCACCATTCATTACGACGATAATTATTTTGCACACTTCAATTCCCAAACCAGAAAATGCCTGAACTCCCCGAAGTTGAAACCACGCGCCAGGGCCTGCTGCCGCATATGCTGGGCAAAAAAATCACGCGGGTTGTAGTGCGGGATTATCGTTTGCGCTGGCCGATACCGGCTGATTTTGCGGCCTCACTCACCGGGCTAACCGTAATGGCGATTACGCGGCGCGGCAAATATTTATTGTGGAATTGTCGCGATCCGAGAACAGCCGCAGGCGGATTTGTGCTGAGCCATTTGGGAATGTCGGGCACGTTGCGCGTGATGCTCGCGCACGAGGCAGCGGCGGTGGCAGCAGCGAAGCACGATCATGTCGATGTGAATCTGGATAGTGGTGCGACGATACGATTCAACGATCCACGACGCTTTGGCGCGATGCTGTGGATTGCGGGTGATTCGCCGGTTCATCAATTGCTCGATGGGCTGGGGCCGGAGCCGTTGTCCGATCAATTTAACGCGCAGCATTTGTTTGATCGCTCACGTCACCGCTCGGTGAGCGTGAAAGAATTCATCATGAATGGTCATATCGTGGTGGGCGTCGGCAATATTTATGCGTCGGAATCATTGTTTCGTGCGGGCATTCATCCGGCACGATCTGCGGGCAAAGTCTCACTGAAACGTTATGAATTATTAGTGGCGGCGATTCGCGAAACGCTCACCAAAGCCATTGCGGCGGGCGGCTCCACGCTTAAGGATTATGTGCAGACGAATGGTGAGGTCGGTTATTTCCAGATTGATGCTTTCGTGTATGGGCGCGCAGGTGAGGCGTGTCGGGGTTGCAGCGAACCCATCAAGCAAATTGTGCAGGGCGCGCGCAGCACGTATTATTGTGGACGATGTCAGCGATAATCAGTGATTGCAGAATTCCCGCTGCAACTCTCGTTCGCTCGACAAAGTAAATCCAAAAATATCCAATATCGATGAACAACAAACACGCGTTTAGTGAACGATTAAAAGAATTACAGTCGTGGCGCAATCAGCTGACGGCAGAAATTCAGCAGGTTTCCGATACGCTGCGCGAGTATCAGTTTATTCGCGCAGAAGATGTTCTGCGGCTGGCCAAATGCAAACAGGCGGTGGCGGCGGAACGGGTGACGCTGATATTTATCGCCGACATCGCGCGCGGCAAATCAGATCTGATTAATGCTATTGTTTTTTCTGATTCAGGACGCCGATTTTTGCCATCGGGATTGGGGCGCACCACGCGTTTTGTGACCGAGCTTCGATTTGATCGTGATATTGAAACCAGCGTGCGCTGTTTGCCGATTGACACGCGCGAAAGCCCGCGTTCGTTCGCGGAACTCTCGCAGGATTCATCGATGTGGCATTCGATTCCGTTTGATGCGGATAAGCCAAAATCAATCGCTACTGCGCTGGCGACACTTTCCGACACGCGGCTAGTATCGATGGCTGATGCGGTGGCGTGGGGCCTGCACAATGAGGGTGCCAGCAAAACTGCTCGGAGCATCGACCCAAAATCTGGCGACGCCACGCTACTGGAGGTGCCGCGCTGGCGATACGCAATTGTCAATTTCCCGCATCCCTTGCTCGATTCAGGGCTGGTGATTCTTGATACGCCCGGCCTTGCCACTTTTCTGGCAGAGCCCGAGCTGGCGCGCAACCGTCTGCCCAAGGCTGATGCGGCACTGCTGGTGCTAGACGTTGGCGAAACGATGACCAAGCGCGACGCGGCAGCATGGCGGGATTACCTGGGCGGTAAGCGCATCATGCGCGGGCCACTGTTTGACAATGCTGAAGATTCGATGATTGAAGCGCCGCGTGAGTCGCCATCAACGCCACCCACGCAACAAGCACGCCTGGTGGTGCTCAATAAAATTGATGATCTGGATATCGATACAGCGCGCCCACAGGCCGAAGCAAATCGCGAAATGCTACTCGAAATTGATCGGCGTGTGCATGAAACCGCCGATTTGTTGCGCATCGATCCGATTAGCGTGGTGCCGATTTCCGCCAAGCTGGGGCTGGTCGGTAAGCTCGCCAACGACAAGGATAAAACGCTCAAAAGCCGCATTTACCATCTTGAGCGTGACATTGCGGCAAATTTGCCGCGTGACCGCCAGCAAGCATTAACCGAAGAAATATCAAACGTGCTGTCGAACGCATTGCAAGCCGCGCAAACCACACTTGACCATGCGCGCTTCGAGACGTTGGAGGCACTCAGCGCATTGGTGGATGTGCGCGCGAAAAATGACAAAGTGATGGCCGCCATCATCGCGAAAACCACCACCAAGCAAGAGCGCGTGGTTGAAACGCTCAAAGAATTAAAAAGCATCAAGGCGATGCAAACAAAATTGGGGGACGAGCTGGCTGAAGTGACCAATGTGGCGAGCGCAAAACGCGATATCGAGCGCACCAAAAAAGCGATTGTGGCCGGCATCGTGCCCGCGACCACGCTCGACGCGGTGACCAAATATTTTGTAGTGACCGAGGAAAAACTGGAAGCTATCGAGAGCAAGATCGATGAAATTCGCGCACTGTTTGCCGATGTAGGCCAAAAATTGCGCGGCGATTTCGGCCTCACGAATGTGCGTGCGTTCGATGTGCATCCGTTTCCAACACAACGTTTTCATACGGAATTGGCAAAAGCACGCGAGGCCGCCGACGCCGAATTTTCAAAGACCAGCAATCTGGTTTTAAAACGCGGTGGCGCGCTGGCAAAACAGTTCGATGAATTGGTGGGTGATCGTGTGCAACATATTTTTGAAATCGCGCAACGCGAAACCACATCCTGGGTGCGTGGACTTTACAAAGCGATTGAGCGGCCTCTCGAAGAAGCACGCACCCGACTGGAACACACCGTAGAAAGCATCGAAAAAGTAAAATCCGCCGAGCTGGATCTGGCAGAACGGATTGCGGAATTGCAAGGCAATCTGGATGTGATTAAATCAAAACACAGCGCGTTGGCTGAGGCGCGAGCGCAGTTGGAGAGTTTTGTTAAATCGATTGCTAAACCCGTTTAGTCTGTCGCTGCTCTGTTCAAAGCGCACCAAGCACTTCCGCCCCGGACTGTTTCAAGAGCGCTTTGAGTAACGGCGGCTCAAAATGTCGCACCACCGTGATCGCATAAAAATTCTCATTCAACTGCGGCACCACGCAGTATTCGTGCAATCGCCCGCTGCGTAGCTCATCTTGTACCACCACCGTTGGTAGCAGCGCAACACATTGCGCGTCATGCGCCAAATTGCGTGCAAGCAAGCGCAGCATAGCCATATCATCCACTTCGGCGATGATTTGGCAGGTGATCCCAAGCTGATCGACGAGTACATCAAAACCTGCGCGAATGTCGCTATCGCGGCTCGGTAGTAGCAGCGGTACGTGTGCAAGATCATCGGGGAAACGAAAAGCCTTGCCGCGCCCACGCTTGGCACCGACCAAACTCACCGGCTGGCGGGCAATGCGGCGGCAACGCCAGGGATGATTAACATCGCTGTGTACGCGCCGATTCGACAGCACCATATCAAGATTGTGAATCGACAGCCGCGCGAGTAAATCGTCAAGGCTGCCAGACTGCAGCACCAGCGAAACATCGGCGCGTTGCAGCAATGGCTTAATAAAATTTTCCTGAAAATTACGCGAGAGCGTTGCCACGCCACCGATACGCAACACCTGACGCCCGCTGCGCGAACCGCCCACGCCACCGGTACCGCCACGCATCAACGACGTGAGCTCGTTGCCTTTGGTAAAAATAGTTTCAGCGTAATTGAGCGCAACGCGACCCGCTTCGGTCAAATGGAGGCTGCGACCTTCGCGAATAAAAAGCGCATTACCCAGCTGTTCCTCAAGCTGACGAATCTGCGTCGATAGCGCTGACTGCGACACATGAAGTTGCGCTGCCGCACGCGTCAGGTTGCCTTGTTTGGCAACGGCCCAAAAATAATGCAGGTGATGGTAATTGAGGCGGGACATGATGGTGGGCGGTAGTTGGGGATGGGGATGAGGATAGGGAGCGCAAATCAATTGATCATATAAACAGAACGATAGTTGAATATATATGAATTTTACAGAAAGAAGGATTGTGTTTACAGTGAATCATCGTTTCTAATAAATTATGAAAACCGCATGAATACTGCAATTTTTGCTGGATCAAGCTACACACTTGGCATGCCCGGCCTAATCGGCGCGCTACTTGCCGCTATGCCATTAGGGTATTTTCTGGTTGCATGTTTGCCCGCTCCCCGCCATGGCGCGCGCTGGGGACCGGCGCGCCTGTTATCTGGCGCGGCGGTTTTTATGGCGCTTGGGTTTGCTGTTTTGCTGGCAATGAGTAAGCCAATCGTTATTTCAGGCTTAAGCGTATTGTCGTTCGGCGAATTCGGCACGCTTACCTTAAGCTTACGGGCAGACGCGCTCAGCGCGGTGATGCTATTGCTGGTCACCTTTATCGGATGGGTTATTGTTGGTTTCTCGCATACATATCTTGCTGGAGAGCCAAACCAGACGCGCTATATCCGCGCGCTCATGCTGACACTGGCGTTGGTATGTATTGTTATCGTCACCAATAATGTACTGATGCTCGCATTCGCGTGGCTAGGCACGAGCCTGGCACTGCATCAGCTATTGACGTTTTATCAGGACCGCCCCGCCGCACAAATTGCCGCACATAAAAAATTTCTTGCCAGCCGCGTGGCTGATGCGTGTATTTTCATCTCAATTGCGTTAATCGCACATGCACTAGGCACACTTGAAATTGACGAAATTCTGATAAAGATACAAGCGCTACCGACGTTGCCAGTTTCACTACAAGTCGCGGCATTGTTGATCGTAATAACAGCGCTTCTAAAGTGTGCACAGTTGCCATTGCACGGCTGGCTGATTCAAGTGATGGAGGCACCAACACCCGTCTCGGCGTTACTGCACGCAGGTGTGGTGAATTTGGGCGGCTTTGTGCTGATTCGCTTATCCGTGTTGATCAGCGAAGTGCCTGCTGCGCAGGCGCTATTGGTTGTGGCGGGCGCGCTCACGGCGTGCGTTGCGGCACTGGTGATGATGACCAGAATCAGCATCAAGGTGATGCTTGCCTGGTCAACATGCGCGCAGATGGGATTTATGCTGATGCAATGTGGATTGGGTGCCTATGAGCTGGCACTTCTGCATCTGGTGGCGCACTCGCTATACAAGGCACACGCCTTTCTCGGTGCGGGCGGCGCGGTGGAGCAATCGCGTTTGCAACAAATGTTGGCACCGCGCAGCCCAGTGAGCCTTGTCACGAATATGGTTGCTGCCTTTGTTGGCGCGCTGGTAGTCGCGGCAGCCGCATTTGTCTGGAATGTTGAGATAACACAATCGATGTCGCTCGTTGTGCTTTCAGTGATTATTTGCATGGCGCTGGCGCCGCTGCTATCAAGCGGCGCAGCGCGTGCAGGTGGGTGGCAGCCGGTTGCATTTATTGTCAGTGCATTCGCCGTGGCGATGGCCTATATCGGCCTGCATCATTTGTTTGCGCGTTTCGTGTTGCTGCCTAAGACAGATGTCGCGAACTGGACAGTGATATTTGTGCTGGTGTCATTTTTGCTGCTATTTATTTTGCAGAGTCTTATCCATGCTCGCCCTGATGGCGCAATCGCGCAGCGTCTTTACCCGCTGTTTTACCACGGTCTTTATCTGGACGAGCTTTTTACGCGCTTGACGTTCCGCGTTTGGCCGCTCAAGAATCGCACAAATGATGCGCGGGTCATTGCCAAACCATCCTTGAAAGAAGCCCCATGAGCCAGACTGCCGCGCTCGATAAAATTACCAAGCCAACAATAAACGCAATTGATAGCGCACTTGAAATTGCCTGCCAGCGTATCGCGCCGACCTGGCCGCTCGATCAATTTATTGCGGTCAATCCGTACTGGGGATTTTTCAAAGAACCCATCGAGTCCGCCGCGCACAAACTCGCGCGCTGTAGCGGCGCAACGATGACGATGCCGCGCATGTTTTACCGTCAGCTTTGGCAGGAGGGACGGTTTAATACGGCGCACCTTACGGAGGCGATCAAGCAAACGGATGCTACCTGCACGCTCGACATGCTGGTGAGTTGTATCGAGGAGCCAGCTGTATCAGCAGCATCAGCAGCCACATCAGCAGTAGCGGCCAAGCGTGTGCCGCTCATGACCAATGTGATTGATCGGCGCCGCGATTTATCTCACAACATGGCGTGGCAAGATTTTGTGACGCATCAAATCAGCCAACATTGCGCAGCCTATTTTGATACCCATCAAGCGACGTGGTCGCCGAAAACGTGCGGCGGGCTCTATGCGGTGTGGCGCGATCATGCCTCACATGATTTGAGCAGCAAACTGCTGATGGGCTACAACAATTTTGCGCAAAATGTGTCGATACTGCCAACAAACCCGCTTGAAGTCATCGCACAAGCAACGCAGGCGCTCGGCATAGAGCCGTCGCAGCAGGAGGATTATTTTCACGCGTTGCTGCTGTCGGTAAACGGCTGGGCATCCTGGTGCGCGTATCAGCGTTGGCAAGGCGCGCTAGTCGGCAAGGCTAATACGAGTCGCGACGATATCGTGCAGCTACTGGCGGTGCGTCTTGCGTGGGAATGGTTGCTGCTCGATATGGATGCAGGCAATCGCGCGCAGCTGGTTGCCAAATGGGCAACGCATTGGCATGAATACAATCGTTACTATAGTTATGATGGCGCCACCGCCACCACGGGCCCGAATGTCGCGGTGAGTCTCGAACAAGAGCATCAGCAAGAGCACGATTGGCTGCTACAGCGTGCGCTTGAAATTGCCTACCAAACACCGCTTTGTGCAGGCTTGCTACGCCCGGTCGCCAACACGAACACCCAAACGCCGTCAGTGCAAGCCGCATTCTGCATTGATGTGCGCTCGGAAGTATTTCGCCGCGCGCTAGAGCAATCCGGGCCAGCGGTGCAGACGATTGGCTTTGCGGGATTCTTTGGCCTACCGGTAGCTTATTCACCCATCGGCACCGCGATGACGCGACCGCAATTGCCTGGCCTGTTGTCGCCAGCCATGACGATTACCGATGAAGCGGATGAGCCCAATTTGGCGCAAGTCATCAGCGCGCGCCGTCGGCAGCATTTAAATTGGCGAGCGCAGTGGCAGCAATTTCGCACCACCGCCAGCTCAGGCTTTACATTTGTTGAATCATTGGGCTTAGCCTATGCGGGCAAATTGCTTAAAAATAATATTGCGCGAGAAGGTCCCGCGCCGGTTGTCGAGAAAAGTGGAATTTCGTCTGCGCACTTGAGTACGCTGCGTCCACGCTATGGTGCTACGACCACGTCTGAGGTTGAAGCGCGCGCGGATATGGCTGCAGGTATTCTAGGCGCAATGGGTTTGGCTGGAAAGCCGCTTGCACGCTTGATTTTGCTGGCGGGGCACGGCAGCCAAAGCGCCAATAATCCGCATGCGGCTGGTCTGGATTGCGGCGCTTGTGGCGGACAAACGGGAGAGGTAAATGCGCGTGCACTGGCAGCACTTCTCAATGAAGCACCCATTCGCGCGGCATTGCGCGCGCGCGACATTGAGGTTCCCGATGCGATTTATTTTCTTGCCGGGCTGCACAACACAACCACAGACGATGTTGATCTTTATGACCTGGATTTACTGCCTGCAAGCCATCAAGAAGACCTCGCCTGGCTCAAGCGTGCTCTAGCTGAGGCTGGCATTAAAGCACGCGGCGAGCGCGCTAAAAATTTAGGCCTCGATCAGCTCGATATCGCCAATGATGCGACTGGTGTGGCGCGCGCGTTGCATAAACGCGCAAACAATTGGGCAGAAGTGCGCCCCGAATGGGCGCTTGCCAATAACGCAGCCTTTATCGTTGCGCCGCGCGCGCGCACCAGGCATCTTGACCTTGCAGGGCGCACGTTTTTACACGATTACGATTGGCAGCAAGATACATCACTTGGTGTGCTCGAACTCATCATGACCGCACCCATGATTGTTACCAACTGGATCAACATGCAGTACTACGCATCGACAGTCGACAATCAACGCTATGGCAGCGGCAACAAGGTCTTGCATAACGTTGTCGGTGGGCGGCTTGGGGTATTTGAAGGCAATGGCGGTGACCTGCGAATCGGCTTGTCCATGCAGTCATTGCACGATGGACATCGCTGGCAACACACGCCACTACGGTTAAGCGTATTTATCGAGGCACCGCAGACAAGCATCGATACGATCATTGCGCGACACGATATGGTGCGCCAACTGCTGGATAACGAGTGGTTATACCTGTTTCGAATTGCGCCACCAACAGAGCGCGCGCATATTGCGCGCTACCGCAAAGGTCGCTGGATTGACGTGGATGCCGACTAGTTTCTATTGCTGACAGCCTGTTAATCGCATCGCGATATTTGTAGCTCGCTGAATTAGTGAAATTTGCCGAGCTGGATTTGACCGAGCGAATTGTGGTTTTGCGAGGCAATCTGGATGTGATTAAATCAAAGCACAGCGCATTGGCGGAGGCGCGGGTGCGGTTGGAAGGGCAGGAAGGGTTATTGGGCAATACTCAGTAGTGATTTTTTGTTTTAAAAAATGTTGGGATAACTTCCCCAATGATAATGATGATGAGTTGAAATGCTGATGTGTATGTGGTCGGGTGAGGAATAAGTGCAGGTCGCATTAAAAATCATTTACTGATGTTCTTCTTGGGGCATAAATGGCTGAAAGTGCACGCGCTTGCTGGGGTTTTCTTTAGCCAACGGCGTCTTACCCTAAAGTTTCGCTGGTGTTGAGCGGGTGAAACTCACCCAACTTACGGGCTGCCTCCACGGGCAGTTCAGCTCGAACGTTAGACGTCATATAATTGACCCGAGGCGGCATTTCGTCCTCTCTTTTTTGCACCCACGTCAAGGAGTCATCGCATGTCAATGATCACCCACATCATGCTCGGTTCGAACAATCTCGCACTGTCAAAGACCTTCTACGATGCTGTGCTTGGAGCCCTTGGGTATGGGCCTGGAATCCTCGCGGAGCGGCATGTCTACTACATGCACAGCGCAGGACCAGCTATTGGTATCGGTCTTCCTTACGATAGCCAACCCGCAACTCGTGGAAACGGTGTGACGGTTGGATTTTCAGCAAATGAGGAAAGCAAGGTCAACGCGTTTCACGCGGCGGGACTTTCCAGTGGCGGCTCTGACGAAGGTCTTCCTGGCCCTCGGCCCTACGGGTCTGGAACAGC
>JANXWW010000317.1 GCA_025350945.1 Burkholderiales bacterium | reverse complement strand
CAGCGCACTAAACAAAGTCCGCTGCTGAAACTCGAAGATGGTTCGCAATCACTGAGCAGCATGGTGACCTTGTTTGAAAATTCAAAAGATGGCGTTGCACCCGGCTTCCAGGGTGACGGTTTTATCAAGGCACCGACGGTTTCGTTGATCCATGCAGGCAAGCACGCGGGTGCCTTGGTGAGCCCGCGATCCGCGCGCGAATTTGGCATCAACACCAATGGCGCGAATGGCGCGGAAGCACCGGAATCACTCGAGATGGCAGCGGGAAAATTAGCACATGCGGATGTGTTAAAAAATCTCGACACCGGCATCATGATCGGCAATCTTTGGTATCTAAATTATTCAGATCGCGCCAATTGCCGCATGACCGGCATGACCCGCTTCGCGACTTTTTGGGTTGAGGGTGGCGAAATCAAAGCACCGCTGAACGTGATGCGATTTGACGATTCCGTCTATCGCGTGCTTGGCGAAAATCTGGTGGATTTAACGCAGGAACGCGACTGGATTTTAGATTCCGGCAGCTACGGTGAACGCTCAACCGGCTCGGCACGTTTGCCCGGCGCGCTGCTGAATAATTTTTCGCTGACTTTATAAAATCATTTTTGCATACGCTGTGAGTACATTCGCCATGACGTTAAAACTAAAATTACTTGTTGCGGCACTCTTCGTCATTGCATTCGCCATGAATGCAAATGCGGCAGATGATATTGCAGCGCCCACAGCAGAAGTCAGCGCACTGCCGCCCGGCACGCACGCCACTGCTTCAATTACGCCATCACCGATTACCGAAGCTGAAGCATTGGCCATTCCGCAGCTCGTCAACAATGCCGATTTATGGGAACGCATTCGCCGCGGCTTTGTGATGCATGAATTAAACATGCCTGCCGTGCAAACCCAGGAACAGTTTTATGCGCAGAAACAGGATTACATCAAACGCTTTGTGGCACGCGGTTCGCGCTATCTTTATCACATCGTGGAGGAGCTGGAGCGGCGTAATTTGCCGACTGAAATCGCACTCTTGCCGATTATCGAAAGCGCGTTCAATCCGCAAGCGGCATCCACCGCAAAAGCCTCCGGCATGTGGCAATTTATTCCTTCCACCGGTACGCATTTCGGTTTAAAACAAGATTGGCACGCCGATCATCGCCGCGACGTAATGTTATCGACCAAGGCGGCGCTCGATTATCTGGAAAAACTTCACGGCATGTTTAATTCGTGGGAGCTCGCCTTCGCGGCCTATAACTGCGGCGAAGGCTGCGTGGGCCGCGCGATCAAGGCGAATCAGGCGCGCGGGTTGGCGACTGATTTTGCGTCGCTCAACTTGCCCAACGAAACACGCGCCTATGTGCCAAAGTTGATTGCAGTAAAAAATATTGTGCTCTCCCCTGCGAGCTATGGCGTGGAATTAACCACGGTGGATAACAAACCGTATTTCAGCAAAGTGCCCGCACCGGCGAAGATTGATGTGAAGCTCGCCGCAAAATTAGCCGAGATGCCGGTCGATGAATTCTCGGCGCTGAACCCCGCGTTCAACCGGCCCGTCGCCGCTTCCGGCACCGGATATTTTTTGGTGCCAACCGAAAACGCCGAATTGTTCAGCACCAATTTAAAGCTCTACCAATCGCTCAACGGCCCGATGGTGTCATGGCAAACCGTGACCGCGCGCAAAGGCGAATCCTTGGATGTGGTGGCGCGGCGATACGGCATGACGGGCTCATACCTGCGCGCGACTGGCGGGCCGTTCGCTGAACGCAAAGGCAAATTTCTCAAGCCCGCCACCTTCATGGTGCCGATGGCCGGTCAGGCCAAAGCGATGACAGCGATGCTGGATAAAAAAGTGGCGCTGAAAAACGCGCAGATCAGCGCTGACATCAATACCATCAACGCGCCGATAATTACGGAGTCGGCCCCGTCGCCCGTGGAAGCGATTAAAACGCGCACAAGCTATCGTGTCGCCGCCGGTGACACGCTGCATTCAATCGCCTCACGCACGGGCACTAGCGTGCAAACATTACGCAATTTGAATCGACTCAAAAATAATAATTTAAAAGTGGGACAGCAGTTAACGTTAACGAGTGCATCTGAACCCGTGGCTGCGACAGTAGTTGCAGCCACCTCTGACACCAGAGCCAATACTGCATCGCGCAACGTCGCTGCTGCACCGAAAAAGACCACCAAGCCCGCACTTTATACCGTTCGCAGCGGCGACACTTTATTCGCCATCGCCACCAAATTCAATGTGCCCGTTGATAATTTATTGCGCTGGAACAGATTGAAAACAAAATCCGTATTGGCGGTGGGACATCGATTGAAAGTGTCAGCGTAGCGGAACTAGCAGCCGATAGGTTGGGCACGTTTCATCTGCCCAACATGTGCATCAATCGGATCAACGATGTTGAGCTTGATGAAACCAGCCTAACCGCGCTACACAAGCGTAGAAGTCACCGGCACTGCGCGGCTTTATCGCGCAGCGTCTAGCGATCAAGGAGAGCGAGGTTTAGCGCCACGTTAGGCTGCGGCGAGTTTTGCGCGAATTTGCGCAAGAAAATCGTTGCGCTGATCTTTGCTTGAAAATGCCCTATTTGGGATAATGTGGGCTGCGTGAGCATTTATATATACCGCCACGAAGCCAACGCGGCTGACTACTTTGGCAATGCCAGTCCATTTGTGAAACGACTTACTAAACGGGTTTTCCTCAAAAAAACAGTCTGGCTGAATTTCAATGACATGATCTGTCAACAAAGTTCGATTCTTCCCCGAGTAGAGAACGAAAGCATTTATAACAAGTTGAAACGTCCAGCCCGCTAGATACGCGATGATTCCAGCAGTGGCAGCCACAATCGTGTTTTGCCCCTCTGATTGGCCAACATATACAAGTAACCCAAGGCCAACGTAAACAACTTGACTGGTCACCATAAAAAACTGATGAACAGCGTTGAAGAAAAAATAGTCGAGAAAATTTAGTTTATAGCGAATGAGCATAGAGTCAGATATAGCCGTCTAACGTCGAGTTCAGCGACAGTTTTTTAAGTCGTGGTTTTATAGAAAATTTTTGCGCAGCAAAACCACATAACTGCGACTAAAAAACTCTCCAGCGCACAAAGTACGAGGTACGCGAGCGACTTGTGAAGCGTCTTTCGCGGGATAACCATAGTGTTTCCTCTCATAGACTCTGATTGCGAGCCAACATACTCAGCAAACAGGCTCGTAGTTCTGGTGAGACACCTTGCCAATCAGTTTCCTTGGTGAAGCGAAGCTCTTCGTCTGAGTAGTAGCGAAGCGTGCTCGCCATCTGACTCAGCAACTCTTCGGGTTTCCATCGTGATGGCTCGTGCGCATGAAGCGCCTGCTTCTCGTTGTTCCATCGCAATCCATTCGCTTCTCTATAGATGTACTCGTAGGATGGCTTCCCGTCCATATGTAGATAAACGAGTAGCCCATCAGCGGGGTCGATCACAAGCTTGGCGATATCTAAGGGTTTCACATAACGCCTAACGTATTTTATTTAGCAAATCCGCGATCATTAGTATTATCATCGCACGTTCTAAAAAATAATCACGCACTGAAACCCCGCGCCCAGCTTGGTGTTTGAAGAATCAACAAGAATAAAAGTGC
>JANXWW010000267.1 GCA_025350945.1 Burkholderiales bacterium | reverse complement strand
CAGTGTGGTCACGTGACGATCTTTTAGAGCTCGCGTCCATCCTGCGCGATACCAATATCATCCTCATCAGCGATGAAGTCTACGAGCATATGGTGTTCGATGGCGTGCCACATCAAAGTGTGGCCAGTATTCCTGAATTGGCAGAGCGCGCGTTTGTGGTTTCTTCATTCGGCAAAACCTACCACGTTACCGGCTGGAAAATCGCGTATTGCCTGGCACCGAAGGCGCTCATGACCGAGTTTCGCAAGGCACATCAATTTATTGTTTTTACGGTGCATACGCCTTCGCAACACGCGCTGGCCCACTACATCGCATTGCGCACACATGAGACGCTCCCCGCTTTTTATCAGGCCAAGCGTGACTATTTTTTAGCAGAAGTAGCACATACTAAACTGGCTTTTTCACCCGCGCCGGCAACGTATTTTGTGCTCGCCAGCTATGCGCATCTTGATGACTATGCGCATCTGACCGAGACCGAGTTTTCCATAAAAATTGCACGCGAAAATGGCGTAGTGTCCATTCCGCTATCGGCGTTTTATAGCGATGGCTTCGATAATCGCGTTGTTAGATTTTGCTTTGCTAAAAAAGAAGAAACCTTAGCGTTGGCAGCGCAACGTTTACACACGCTTTAACCGTAACATCCACAACATCCCCAATTAGCTGATGAGAATCACCCGATAATCATTCACATTGGTTCGCGTCGGCCCGGTTACAACAAGATCTTTCAGCGGCTCAAAAAAACCATAAGCGTCATTCATCGCGAGCTGGTCATTCGCGTTAACGTGTATTGAGCGTGCGCGCTCCAGCGAGTCCGCGCCCAAAAAGGCACCCGCGTTATCTTCGCTGCCATCAATACCATCGGTGTCGCAGGCAATCGCCGATACATCGGCAAGTCCATCAAGCTCGACCGCGAGTGACAACAAGAATTCGCTGCAGCGTCCGCCGCGCCCCTTATTGTTGTTGCGCAATGTCACGGTACATTCACCGCCAGAAATCAGTGCTACCGGCGGCTTCAGTGGATGATTGTGCGAGCGAATTTGCTTGACCAATGCGGCGTAGACCTTCGCCACTTCGCGCGCTTCGCCAGTCACACCATCACCTAAAATCATCGGCGTCACGCCGCGCTGCTGAAAAAATGCGCCCGCCATCGCCAGGCTCGCCTGCCCACTGGCGATCACATGATTCTCCACATTCAGAAATATCCGATCCGCAAATTTATACGTCTCTGGCACCTCGCCGCGCGCGCCTTTCGACAAATGCCGCGCAATTGAGATCGGCGGTGTAATGCGATAGCGATGCAGAATTTCCAGCGCATCATCAAACGTAGACGGATCGTGTGAAGTCGGTCCTGAGGCAATATCGCTCGCTTTGTCACCGGTCACATCCGAAATAATCAGCGAGACAACCTTCGCACCACGCGCGCCCGCGACTGCCGCCAGCCGCCCACCCTGGATCGCGGAAAGATGTTTGCGCACCACATTCATTTCCTGTATTGGTGCACCGGATGCCAGCAAATCTTTTGTCACGGTTTTCAAATCCGCCATCGAAATATCAGCCACGGGCAATGACAGCAAGCTAGAACCACCACCCGAAATAAGCGCGAGCACCAAATCATCCGGCCCTGCGGTGCCAGCCAGCGTCAAAATTTCCTTCGCAGCAGCCTCACCTGAAGCGTCCGGCACCGGATGACCCGCCTCCACCACGCGAATGCGTTTCAATGCCGCCTCGCCCGCATAGCCATGTGCGTACCGAGTAATCACCAAGCCGTCGAGCGGCGCATCTTGCGGCCAATTGTCCTCCACCGCCTTCGCCATCGCCGCCGCAGCTTTACCTGCGCCAACGACAATCGTGCGGCCTTTGGGTGGCGCGGGCAAGCGCTTGGGCACAATCAGTAATGGGTCTGCCGCCGTCAATGCTGCCCGAAAGCTGTCCATCAAAATTTCACGAGGGTTCATGATTAAATTTTTTAATGAGTGAATAAATTGTTTATGTCTAACGCGTTGCCTTCGCCACGCGCTTCGGTGCCGTCGTTGCTGCTACGCCAAGCGATTTCGCCAAATATTGACCTGTGAAACTGCCCGCCGCTGCAGCCACATCTTCGGGCGTGCCCTGCGCAATAATTTGTCCGCCGCCATCACCGCCTTCCGGCCCCAAATCGATGACCCAATCGGCCGTTTTAATCACATCCAAATTATGCTCAATCACCACCACCGTATTGCCCTGATCGCGCAAACGATGAATCACCTTCAGCAGCAAATCGATATCGTGAAAATGCAGGCCCGTCGTTGGCTCATCGAGAATAAACAGTGTGCGGCCGGTATCGCGTTTGGATAATTCCAGTGACAATTTTACGCGCTGCGCTTCGCCGCCTGAGAGGGTGGTCGCGCTCTGGCCCAAACGAATATAACCGAGGCCCACATCAAGCAGTGTTGATAATTTTCTCGCAACAATCGGCACCGGTTTAAAAAATTCATAAGCCGTCTCGACCGTCATCTCCAACACTTCGGTGATGTTCTTGCCCTTGTAATGCACGTCCAGCGTTTCGCGGTTATAGCGTTTACCGTGACACACATCGCACGGCACATACACATCTGGCAAGAAATGCATTTCCACTTTGATCACGCCATCGCCTTGGCATGCTTCGCAGCGACCACCCTTCACGTTAAACGAGAACCGCCCCGGCCCGTAGCCGCGCGCGCGCGATTCAGGAACTGATGCAAACAAATCGCGAATCGGCGTGAATAGTCCCGTGTACGTCGCCGGATTTGAACGTGGCGTGCGACCAATCGGTGCCTGGTCAACGTTAATCACTTTGTCGAAATGATCCAGGCCTTCAATGGTTTCGAACGGCGCAGGCTCATCGCTCGATGCGTAGATGTGGTGCGAAACGACTTTGTATAGCGTGTCGTTAATCAGCGTTGATTTGCCCGAACCAGAGACGCCCGTGATGCAAATCAGCGCACCGACCGGCAAATCAAGCTCGACATTTTTCAGGTTGTTGCCGGTTGCGCCTTTGATCACGAGCCGCTTTTTGCCGTCAAATCTGAAACGTTTTTTTGGCACCGCAATTTGCTTTTTACCCGACAAATACTGCCCCGTTAGCGATTGCGATGCGCGCCGGATTTCATCCGGCGTGCCCTCTGCCACCACCTGCCCGCCATGCACGCCCGCGCCCGGCCCCATGTCCACCACATAGTCTGCCGCGTTGATCGCATCTTCATCGTGCTCAACCACGATCACAGAATTGCCGAGATCGCGCAATCGTTTCAACGTCTCAAGCAAACGATCATTGTCGCGCTGATGCAAGCCAATTGAGGGCTCATCCAGCACATACATCACGCCGGTCAAGCCCGAACCAATTTGCGACGCCAGCCGAATGCGTTGCGCCTCGCCGCCGGATAGCGTATCGGCCGAGCGCACCAGCGATAAATAATCGAGGCCGACGTTATTTAAAAATTGCAGGCGCGCAGAGATCTCTTTCAAAATCCGATCTGCAATCGCCATTTTTTGCGTGGATAGTTTTACCGTTTCAAACCAATTGTGTGCGACGCGCAATGGCATTGCCGAAATTTCATGCAGCGTTTTCTCGCCCACTTTTACATTGCGCGCTTCAGTGCGCAAGCGTGTACCTTCG
>JANXWW010000235.1 GCA_025350945.1 Burkholderiales bacterium | reverse complement strand
ACGCCGATCAAGGAGCTTGAAGATCGGCTCGCTGCCGCCGATTGGGACGATTTGTTTACCGATATCAGCCCGCGTGCGGATCGCAGTTTTTTGCGCAAGGAAGAGGATCAGGCGCGATTATTGAAACTCGAAATCGGTGTAAAAGCGGATGGCTTGCGTTTGCCTGCGGGCGCGATTTCAGGCCAGAAACTCGATATTTTATTTAATCAGATTACGCGCAACTCCTCCGGCGTGGTGAATTTCGACCGGCTGCCGATTCCGTTTCGCGCTGTCGCCACCGATGCTGAAACCGGCCGCATGATTGTGTTTAAAGAAGGCCGATTGCCGGATGTCATGCGCGCATCAATGTCGGTGCCGGGTGCGATTGCGCCGTTTCAGATCGGCGAGCGTATTTATCTCGATGGCGGCTTAACCCGCAATCTACCCGTCGATATTGCCCGGCAAATGGGTGCGGATATTGTGATCGCCGTGAATCTGGGCACACCGCTATTGAAGCGCTCGGAACTGCAATCGTTCGTGGGCGTGTCGCTGCAAACGATCAATATTTTGACTGAGCAAAATGTAAGAACATCGCTGGATTCATTGAAAACCAGCGACGTTCTCATCTCGCCACCGCTCGAAACAATCGGCTCCACTGATTTTAATGCCGTTGTTGATGCCATCGTGCTGGGCGCCGCTGCGACCCGTGGCATGGCATCCACGCTGAGCAAATTGGCTGTCTCACCCGCCACGTACACGTTACACCGCAGCGCGCAAGCCAAACGCACCACCGCGCCGCTGAATCCTGGCGACCCCATCGATGAAATTCGCGTCACCGGGCTAGACCGTGCCAGCGCGGAAGAGGTGAAGCGCAGCATGGGCATCAAACCCGGCGACTCATCATCAGAGAAAGCGCTCAACGATGGCTTGAGCCGCGTCTTCGGTACCGGCTATTTCGAGCGCGTGAATTACAGCCTGTTAAATGAAGGCAGTCGCCGCATTCTGGATATCAACGCCCGCGAAAAACAATGGGGCCCAAATTATCTGCGTTTCGGCCTTTCACTCGCGGCTGATTCAGTTGGCGAAGGCCGATTTAATTTGCTGGTACGCCACCAGCAAACGCAGTTTAATTCAGCCGGCGCGCAATGGCGCAATGAATTGCAAATCGGCCGGGATCGTCGCTTAGCATCACGATTTTTTCAGCCGTTCGGACTCGGCAGTATTGCTAACGTCTCAATCGGCGGCGAGCTCAGCCGACGCCCGATTGATATATATGTCGATGAAACCAGGCAGGCGCAATACGATGTTTCAGCCAGCACATTCAGCGCCGATTTTGGCCTCGATTTAGGTCGTAGTGCCATCGCGCGTCTGGGCGTGGTGCGCGGTAACGATAGCGCGGAATTAAGCATTGGCTCACCGCTGCTACCCAATATTCGAGTCAAACAAGGCGGTGTGAAGCTGCTCGCCTTATACGACGATTTAAATGATGCAAGCTTTCCTCGCGAAGGTCGCGTGGCCAGCCTTGATTACTACAAAAGCGCGAAAAGATTGTATGCCTCGCGCGAGTTCAGCAAGCTGGATGTGAACTACGCGGATCATTATTCGTTTGGTCCGCACACGTTCGCGTTCGCGGCGCGCTATGCGCGCGGCTATGGCGAAAAATTGCCGGTTTTCGATCAATTTTCACTCGGCGGTTTTTTGCAGTTATCGGGCTATCGGCCGGGCGAATTGCTGGGCGATGCGCTCGCTTTCGGCCGCTTTTCTTATTATCGGCGATGGAGCGAAGCGCCCGCCGCATTTGGCCGCAATGTGTATCTGGGCGTGTCAACCGAGTTAGGCCGCGTATCCAGCAGCGCCCGCATACTAGGCGATGCCAATAATCGCACCTCAATCGGCGCATTTGCGGGCTTCGATACCTTTCTCGGCCCCTTCTACGTGGGCTACGGCAAGGCCCGCGACCGCGGCTCGGTATTTTATTTTTTCCTGGGTCAGCCGTAAAACGATTGGCCGATTGTCACCAAATCATCACCAAGCGGCAACCATTTCGACACATTGTTTTCGTAAGGTAATGCATCCGAATCGTTAGGAGGCGTTATGCAAAGTGCCGCAGCAATGGTATTAGGCAACATTCAGCCCGCGAAAAAAAATCGTTATACGGTGGCTCTCGCACGCAATGCGAGCGAAATTGAGGAAGCACAGCGTCTTCGTTATCAGATATTTTTTGATGAAATGGGTGCGACTTCATCGAGCGCGCGGTTGACCAGCAATGGCGGTCTGGATGTTGACGAATACGATGCCTATTGCGAACATCTTTTGGTTCGCGATGATGCCACCGGCCAGGTGGTCGGTTGTTATCGCATCATGCGGCCTGAAATTGCACGGCAGCGCGGTGCATTTTATGCGGATAGCGAATTTGATTTGTCGCGTTTGCAGCATCTGCGCGCACGCACCGCTGAAGTCGGTCGCGCCTGCATTCACCCCGATAATCGATCCGGCAGCGTGATCATGCTGCTGTGGTCGGGGCTCGCCCATTTCATGCTGGAAAATCGCTACGATTATTTAATTGGCTGCGCCAGCATCAATTTGGCAGACGGCCATGAAAACGCCATCGCCGTATACCGTGAAATGATGCGTAATTATCTTGCCCCCGCCGAGTATCGCGTGACACCACGTCTACCCTATCCTGTCGATGCCCTCAGCACCAGGACAGCGGAACTAGTTTCGCCTCCGCGAGTACCACCATTATTGAAAGGTTACGCGCGGCTCGGTGCGTGGATCTGCGGTGCGCCAGCATGGGACCCGGATTTTAATACGGCGGATTTATTTGTATTGCTGCCAATTTCGCGCCTGCCCGCTACCTACACCAGACACTTCATGGGCATTGCTGATAATTTGGCAGTCGCCGCCTGACTTGATTTTCCCATTTAGAAAAGCTGTCTCGTCCAATATCCGGTGGGGACGAGACAGCGGGTGGCTATAGACTCGGCGA
>JANXWW010000146.1 GCA_025350945.1 Burkholderiales bacterium | reverse complement strand
TTTATCCAGATCGAATGCGTGCATTGGCCGACCACGCTCAAGCGTGAGGTAGTTGGTAATATCCACTAGCGGCGAAATCGAACGAAATCCTGAGCGCTCCAGTCTGCGCTTCATCCAATCGGGCGTAGGTGCTTGGGTGTTAATGTTTTTGATGACGCGGCCCAAGTATTGACCGCATGCCTTCGGTGCCGATATCTTGATGGCACGAGCCTCAGTGGAAGTCGCTGCAACACTCTCAATAACGGGCACGTTCAGCTTGGCACCCGTCACTGCGGCAAGATCACGCGCAATGCCAACCATTGACAAGCAATCGCCACGATTAGGTGTGAGCTTCAACGTGAGGTAGACATCGTTGAGATCAAGATAGTCGCGAATGTCTTGCCCAATCGGCGCATCAGCGGGCAATGCCAACAGACCAGCGTGATCTTCTGACAGCCCAAGCTCGCGCGCGGAACACAGCATGCCGTTTGAATCCACGCCGCGCAATTTGGCTTCCTTGATGTCGATCCCAGGCAATTTGGCACCAACCAGCGCACAAGGCACACGCATGCCCACCGCGACGTTCGGCGCGCCGCAGACAATTTGCAGCAAACTATCCGCGCCGACATCCACTTCGGTCACGCGCAATTTATCGGCATTCGGATGCGGATTTACAGTTTTGACTTCAGCCACCACAATTTTGTCGTAGGGCGGCGCGACCGGCGACACCTCTTCAACTTCCAAGCCTGCCATGGTCAGCGTATGCGAGAGCTCGTCGATGGAGCCTTTGAAGTCAACGAGTTGTTTTAGCCAATTTGCCGATACTTTCATGTGCCTATTTCCCTAGCGAAACTGTGCCAAAAATTTAATGTCGTTTTCAAAAAACAAACGCAGATCATTCACGCCATATTTCAGCATCGTGAGGCGATCCAGCCCCATGCCGAACGCAAAGCCCGAATATTTTTCAGGATCAATCCCGCCGTTGCGCAACACCTGTGGATGCACCACACCTGCGCCGCCGATCTCAAGCCATTTGATTTTGCCGCCCTTATTTTCCCACTCGATATCAACTTCAACGCCGGGCTCAACAAACGGGAAAAACGAGGGACGAAAACGAATCTGCATATCGTCGCGCTCAAAAAACGCACGGAAAAATTGCGTCAAGGTGCCTTTCAAATCAGCAAGACTAATGCCTTCGTCAATCCATAGGCCTTCGATCTGATGAAACATCGGCGAATGCGTCGCATCGTGATCGCAACGATAAACGCGGCCGGGACAAATAATACGCAGCGGCGGCTGATGGGCTTCCATGTAGCGAATCTGCACGGGCGATGTATGCGAGCGCAGCAGGTTTTCAGAATTCAGCACGTAAAACGTATCTTGCATCGAGCGCGCGGGATGATTGGGTGGCGTATTAAGTGCTGTGAAGCAATAATAATCTGTTTCGATTTCAGGGCCATCGGCTACCGCGAAACCCATCGTGGCAAACAGCGCCTCGATACGCTCCAGGCAGCGCGTTACGGGATGCAGGCCACCTAATCCCGAAGTACGACCCGGCAACGTAACATCAATAGCTTCAGCAGCTAATTTTGCTTCAAGTTCGGCATTTAGGATGCGATTTTTGGCATCGTTGATGAGCGCTTCGACTTGTTGCTTTACTTCGTTGATCGCCGCACCTGCGGTTTTCTTTTCCTCGGGCGATAGCTTGCCTAGCGCTTTAAGTTGCTCAGTCAGCGAGCCTGACTTCCCCAGAAACCGTGCTTTGGTCTGCTCAAGATCGGACATCGTCATGACTTCGGTTAACGCGCCGGTGGCTTCCTGCAAAATGGTTTTAAGATCGCTCATGGTGGCTTTTCAAAATCCGAGAAAAAACAAAACACCCAGAAACAAAAAGCCCGCTCTGTTGAGGGAGCGGGCCTTGTGCGTTATTACTGTACGACTACGCGCCTCGGGCCGCTTTCGCTTGCTCGATAAATCGCGTAAACGCAGGTTTGTCCATCACGGCCAAATCTGCCAATACTTTACGATCAACATCAATGGAGGCGCGTTTTAAGCCGTTCATGAATGTTGAATAATTCATGCCGCCATTGCGGGCCGCTGCGTTGATACGCGCGATCCACAATGCGCGGAACACACGCTTTTTGTTACGACGATCACGATAAGCATATTGGCCCGCCTTCATCACCGCTTCTTTGGCGATGCGGAATACTTTACTTCGGCGGCCGCGATAGCCTTTGGCTAGATCGAGGATTTTCTTGTGACGGGCGCGGGCGGTGACACCACGTTTAACTCTTGGCATGGTGGCGCTCCTTTACGCGTAAGGCAACATTGCGCGAACACTCACAATGTTGGCTTTATGAATTTCGGCTGTGCCGCGAAGCTGACGCTTGGATTTCGTCGTCTTCTTGGTCAGGATGTGGCGCTTAAACGCCTGTGAACGTTTGATGGAGCCTGAACCGCGCACTTTAAAGCGCTTGGCTGCTCCGCTCTTGGTCTTCATTTTTGGCATGTTGTTTCCTTTGGTTGCCTTAATTACTCTTAACTACTGTATCGCAGCAGGTGGTGAAAATGCTTCACCCTTGAAACCTGAAGACGACTTATGTGCATCATTCGTTTTTTCTCAAAAACACGGGTGATGCCCCGCTAAAAAATTTAAATCTTCTTCTTCGGCGAAACCACCATCACCATCTGGCGACCTTCCATTTTAGGGAATTGTTCAACCTGGCCCACTTCCGCTAAATCTGCTTGTACACGCTTCAAAAGCTCCATACCGAGCTCCTGATGCGCCATTTCACGACCGCGAAAGCGCAGTGTGATTTTAGTCTTGTCGCCTTCTTCCAAAAACCGTTTCAAGTTGCGCACTTTGATGTTGTAATCACCATCGTCAGTACCCGGACGGAATTTGATTTCCTTTACTTGAATCTGTTTTTGCTTCAGTTTGGCTTCGTGAGCTTTTTTTGCTTCGCGGTACTTGAATTTGCCGAAATCCATGATTCGGCATACTGGCGGTTTTGCCGTCGGGGCAATTTCCACCAAATCCAGTTGCGCGGCTTCTGCCTGGGCTACAGCATCAGCAAAACTTACTACACCAATTGGCTCGCTTTCGGGGCCGAGCAATCGAACCTCAGTGACACCGGTAATCTCACTGTTGATCCGAACATCTTTTTCAGTAGCGATAAAACTCTCCTAAACATTAAAAACAATCTTGGGCGACTCCTAGAATCGCCTCAAGGGCTTAATACTTTGCACGAAAAACGATTCACCGCCCTACTTCTTTGCGGCAATTTCATCTTTTACGCGGGAAATAAATTCATTTAATGACATCGTAGGCAGATTTTCACCACCGCCTTTGCCATCACGTACACGTGCTGTTACCGTCCCAGCTTCCTTTTCCTTGTCGCCGAGAACCAGCAAATAAGGTATTTTTTGTACGCTATATTCCCGAATTTTATAGGAAATCTTCTCATTTCGCAAATCGGCGTGTACCCGGATACCAGCAGCTTTGAGGGCATTCACCACTTCGGTCACGTAAGCGGCCTGATTTTCGGTCACGTTCATTGCCACCACCTGTAACGGTGCCAGCCAAAGCGGCAACGATCCGGCATGGTTTTCAATCAAGATACCGATGAATCGCTCAAGGGACCCAACAATCGCCCGATGCAGCATCACGGGTGCGACCCGGTTGCTGTGCTGATCAACATATTCCCCGCCCAAGCGCCCCGCCGTGTTGTAGTCCACTTGCATGGTGCCGCATTGCCACGAGCGACCAATCGAATCTTTCATGTGGTATTCGATTTTGGGGCCGTAAAACGCGCCTTCACCCGGCAATTCCTCCCAAGCCACAGCGCACGCACGAAGCGCATTACGAAGTGCTTCTTCGGCCCTATCCCACGTTTCGTCCGAGCCGACACACTTGTCCGGACGCAGTGCAATTTTGATCGCAATGTCTTTGAAGCCAAAATCCTTGTAAACCGCGAGCGCCAGCTGATTGAAATTCGTGCACTCAGACTGAATCTGCTCCTCAGTACAAAAAATATGACCGTCATCCTGCACAAAGCCGCGCACCCGCATGATGCCGTGCAGCGCACCGGAGGGCTCGTTTCGATGGCACGAGCCGAATTCACCGTAGCGCAATGGCAAATCGCGATATGAACGCAGATCAGAATTGAATACCAGCACATGCCCCGGACAATTCATCGGCTTGATGCCGTAATCATGTTTCTCCGATTGGGTCGTGAACATATTGTCCTGATAGTTATCCCAATGCCCGGTTTTCTCCCACAAAGAGCGATCCAGAATTTGCGGACAGCGGATTTCCTGATAGCCGTTATCAACATAAACTTTGCGTAAATATTGTTCAACCTGCTGCCAAATCGACCAGCCTTTCGGATGCCAGAAAACCATGCCGGGTGCCTCTTCCTGCATGTGGAATAAATCGAGCAGCTTGCCGAGTTTACGATGATCACGCTTTTCGGCTTCCTCCAGCATGTTGAGATACGCTTCCTGATCTTCTTTTTTCGTCCAAGCGGTACCGTAGATACGTGTCAGCATTTCGTTTTTGCTATCGCCGCGCCAATACGCGCCCGCAACTTTCATCAGCTTGAATACTTTTAATTTGCCTGTCGATGGCACATGCGGGCCGCGGCATAAATCGGTAAATGCACCTTCGGTGTAGAGCGACACAGCCTGATCAGCCGGAATCGATTCGATAATCTCCGCTTTGTAAGCCTCACCGATGCCCTTGAAATATTTCACTGCTTCATCTCGTGGCAGCACTTTGCGCGTGACCGGAATATCCTGCTTGGCTAACTCACCCATTTTCTTTTCAATCGCCACTAAATCTTCCGGCGTGAACGCTCGCTTGTACGAAAAATCGTAGTAAAAACCGTTGTCAATCGTAGGGCCAATTGTGACTTGCGCATCGGGAAACAATTCCTTCACCGCGTAAGCCAGCAAATGCGCTGTTGAATGACGAATCACCTCAAGCCCATCCGCATCCTTATCGGTCACGATGGCAAGTGCTGCGTCTTGCGAAATAACGTGGCTGGTATCGACCAATTTACCGTCAACTTTGCCCGCAAGTGCGGCTTTCGCGAGACCCGCACCGATACTGGCAGCAACTTCTGCCACGGAAACAGGATGATCGAATTGCCGAACTGACTGATCGGGAAGCGTAATCGAAACTGAATTGGAAACCATTTGAAACCTCGAAAAATAAAAAAGCGCGGACTAGCCGCGCTTTTTAAATGCTGTTGGATTTTGTATTCAAAAAAAGTTAAACAAAAAATCCTGAGCGAAAAGAATCGACTAGGAAATAAATAACCTCGTTGTCGTAGTCGGCGGTCTCATAACCATTGTCTTGCCCGTGTCGTTGAACACGGCCCTTTCGCAGTTTATTAAATTGATTTAATTATACCTATTTGAAGTCGTAAGAAACAGTCAGCCCGTATTGACGCAAACGCGGCAGGAAATCAACTGCGGTACGGCGGAATGTGCCGGGATCAAGATAGCGAAAACCGTTCAGTGATGTATCGTCGTCGCCTGCATTTTTGACAAATGCTGTGACTCGCCATGCGCCACCACGCACACCCACGTTGGCGTTCACGCGGGTGAATGCATCTGCCCAGATCAGATTTTGAATTTCGGCATAGCGACGCGACTGGTAGGAAACATCGGTACGCGCGAACAGATACAAGCCGTTAGTGCCTACCGGGAAATCTACTGCTACCGATGCAGCAAACGAGTGCGCGGGGCTACGAGGTAACGTAGCGCCTGACACTGAGCGGTTGCCACCAAATACGGTGCCATTGGTGGACTCCGTTCCCTCCTTCGCCTTCGCATCGGTGTAGGCATAATTGCCGCTCAAGGTGAGCCAGGCGTTTGCTTTGACCACCACATCCGTTTCGAATCCGCGCGTGCGGGCTTTACCGACGTTATTCACAATCGTCGTGGTGCTGCTTGCACCAGTAAAAGGGCTGGTGACTGTCGAGATATTTGAAAGCTGCAAACCTGAAATTTCGTTATTGAACAACGCAGCATTGAGCAAAACACGTCCGTTCGCGAGCTGGTTTTTGATGCCGATTTCAACTGATTGCACCTTCTCACCGTTGTAGGCAAAAACATCTGCGGTCAAGCCTGGCGTGGTGTTAAAACCGCCCGCCTTGCTGCCTTTCGCGATTTGCCCATACAACATCATCTGCGCATTTGGTTTGTAATCCACCGTGATGCGCGGTGCGAAATCCTTGAACGTACGCTCGCCGTTTACAACACACACCTGCCCTGCGACACATGTGCCGACCGTTGCCGTCGCGACACCCAAAGCGGTGCCGCCGGTTTTGACTTTCTCTTCGCTGTAACGCCCTTCCGCTGAGACGCGAATTGATTTGCCGATCTCGTATTGAATACGGCCAAACGGCGCAAAATTCTCCACGCTGTTGGCCGATTTGGGGCGCATGATATCGGCGATTGTCTGAAACGCTCTATTCTGCGCGATCACCCCCGAACTTTGTCCCTTACCTTCTTCTTTGTAGTAGAAGCCGCCCACCAACCAAGTGAGCGCCTGATCTTGCGAAGAGCTTAATCGCAATTCCTGCGAATAGTATTTAAGTTCGTCACGGTCGTAGGTGAGCCAGGACGCGGCGGGCGCGCCAAAGCCCGGCGCAAATCGCGTGCCGTTATACGATTGATCCGCGCCGACGTTCGATTGCTGCTTTGTGTAGGCGGTTTGCGATGTCAACACGGCACCGTTGTCGAAGTTGAAATTCAGCGTTAACGCGCCGCGATCAATAAAGCGCTGCAAACCGGCGATATTGCCGTATTGAATGCCGGTCGCAGGATCAACGTAATTGGCCAGATCGGCTTCATTGCGCCGCACGGTGGTGCCGCTGAAATTTGCTGCGCCACATGGCCAGCCATTCGCGCGTGCAGCAGCGGTGGCAGGAAAGGCGGCATCAGGCAGGCCAGTGGCGGGATTGTTGCCAACAATATTGATCGTGCGTCCGTTACAGCTCGCGCCATTGGCGACATTGGTCGTGCCATTCGGATTCGTTACCACGCCGCCCGCCTGGATGGGAATGGTGCGAATCGTGGCGTTAAACAATCCGTCGCGATCACTTGATGTATCAAACGACAACAACGCATCAAAACTTGCGGTTGGCTTGAAGGACACCTGCAAGCCGCCGGCCTCGGTTCGTTCCTGACCGATCTTGTTACCCGTTTGGCTATTGGTATATTGCCCACCGAATTCGTAATGGCGATAGCGTGCGCGCAGTGACAACATATCCGCCTTGATCGGCACGGTGAGTGCTGCAAAAATGGATTGCTCGTTGTCAGATGCGCCTGTTAAAGAAATTTTGCCTTTTAATTCATTGCCCGGTTTAACAGTGATGTAGTTAATCGCGCCCGCATAGGTTGATCGCCCATACAGCGCGGATTGCGGGCCTTTAATGACCTCAACGCGCTCGGCATCATCTATTGCCAGCCCCAACGTCGCATCGCGTACATACACACCATCGATAAACACGGAAACAGGTTGTGGTGCTTCTTGGCGAAGCGCTGAAATCCCGCGAATCACGGGGCGTTCTGCGGTGCGACCAAAATCAGGCGAGTAGGTCAAGCCCGGCGTGAATTGCGACAAATCGCTGATTGAGGTGATCCCGCGCTCCGCCAGATCCTTGCCGGTCAGCGCACGAATTGAAAGTGGTACATCTTGCAGTAACTCACCGATGCGACGCGCGGTGACGACGATTTGCTCAACAGATTCCGGAGAGGCCGCAGCAGTGGCAGCCGCCTTGGCCGCCGCCGTCGTTGTCGGCACAGGCGCGGTGGCGGCGCTATCTGGTTTGGGTGTTTGTGCAATAGCCGGTGATGCCGCCGCGAGTGCTGCAATGACAGCCGACGTTAACAGCGATGGTTTGAACGATGACATATTAAATCTCCCTTTTTTACCCACGTTTTGCGCCTGATTTTACAATCATAATTTGTCCGGACAAATATAGTATAAGCCCATCGCACACCATGTCAATTAAAGCGCATGTTCACAAACAACTTTAGGCTTTAAATGCTGCAACTAAAATACAAACACTAGCGCTGGCGGGCGATTCAAAGCATTTTTGGTTTAAAATTGCCGCCAATAAAGGAGTTTCATTTTGGTTTTTCGCTTGCTGGGGCCATAGCGCTCGGTTTCGGAAACTGCTTCTTGTAATACGACCAGCTCGTCTCGTTAGGCGTGGTGAATGTTTTCGGTGCAGCCATAAAGTCAGGATGCAATTTCATGGTGGTTTCGCGCACCATCGGATCGAGCTCATCGGTGTTATTCAGTTTTTTCCCTTGACCGGAATACAGCAAATAACCGGGTCGCGTGCCCATCTTCATCCACGGTAGCCACGGGCCGGTTCGTGTCCATGCATAGCTCAGCGGAATAGACGTTAATTTGTCATCCATCAAGTCGCGCGCCTTCATGAAAAACAAAAAATGCTCACTCGCGATATAAGTCGGGCCACTTGATTCTTCGGGGTAATCGGCAGGCTGAAGCGCATTAGGGTACGCCAGCGGAATATCCATTTTGAGAAACACATCATCGCCACGAACATTCCACGGCAGCATTGGCTGTCCCGGTGCAGCGGTTGCGCCAAATTTCGAATTAACGGGATCGTTAATTACCTGCAAAACCTGATTTTTTTGCCCGGTAATCGGGTTATCCCACTCAGTCAATATCTTGCCGGTTTTAAGATCGCGGTAGTACGCCACCTCTCGCGACAACCATTGAAACCCTCCGTCGGTTTGTTTGGCGAACCGGCCGACATTAAAGCCATCGAGCCGCATGATCGCCACCGCTTTTTTTCCCGGCTCAACGACATACATCGTGACTTGCCAATCGGTAAAGGTATCCGCACCCTTGCTGTCAGCGCGCATTTTTTGATAAGCCGCCATTGCGCCTTCGTGTGTACTTAATACGCTCAAATCCAGCGCGGCGCCAATACCCGAAAATGCGACCAGACCCGCCACGAAAGCGATGTTTAGCAACTTTGAATAACAGCGACCAATTTGCATACTTGCCTCGCGAAATTAAATTTGTCCGTACAAATTATCGAAATAGTAACAGTAACGGTGTACGATATGCAAATACGAAATTGAATTACTTTGCATGACACTGTTTCTATGCAAGGTGATACCCAAATATTGTGAAAGGACATTGACCATGTTGACCACAACTCGTGCGATCATTGCTGGTGCGATGATGTTACTGATAATGAATTTCAGCGGCATGGCTGCGCATGCACAAGCAGTGCCAGAATCCGAACGCGTACCAGTGGATGTGCGCCGCGCAACGCTGATCGTGCGGGACATCGATAAATCCCTGCCGCTATATCGTGATGCGATTGGATTAAAGGTGGTTTATGACCAGCGCATTGGTGGTGGCACCGACAAAGACGGCAAAGTCACGCCACCCACGGTGAGATTAGTGTTGCTGCGGGCGAATGATGTATTTATCGGCGCGCTGGGTCTGATGCAACGACTGAACGATCCCAATCCGCCAGCAGCAGTGAATAAACGACCCATGGCAGGAAATTCGATCATCGTGATTAACGCCAAGGACCTGGAAGAACGTTTCGAGAAAATCAAGGCAGTGCCCGGCGTGACTGTTGCCACACCGCCGGAACGCATTGAATATCCCGCCCCCGGCGGCGGCGTGATTCCGGTCCTGTTTAGCGCGGTTTATGATCCTGATGGATTTTTTATTGAGATCAATAAAATTCTCGGTGCGCCGGCAGGAACGGCTTCCACCGCGCCTGATGACCCGAAAAAAATAGCAGTGCCCGCGACCCCAGCAACGACACCGCCCAACAAAAAATAATCACTGGCGTGATGAGCTGCCAATTCTATTTCGCGATCTCGCGTCGCACCTGTGTAGACGCAATCAATGCAAGTGCCATGAGTACGCAAAAAACATAGAACGCCATTTGGTAATTGCCAAATTTATCGAACATTACACCCGTGAGCCATCCGCCCAGCCCGCCTGCGATTGCGTCGAGCATGGTGATCGTGCCCAGGATTTTGCCGGTGTGGGTTAATCCAAAATTGTTGACCGCCTGCAACTGAATCATGGTGTAGAGTCCGCCCCAGCCAAACCCGGTAATAAAAATGCCGTACCAGATGAGACTTTTATCAAAACTCGCCATCAAACCCAAGCCCACCAACATGATCGCGACGTTGCTGATGAAAACAAATCTGGCATTGAAAACATCAGATAAAAAGCCAAATAAAAATTTACTGATTGCCCCCAAGCCAAACAACAAACTGAGTGCTCCCACTGCCGTTTTCGCATCAAATTCCATGCCGCGCATATGTAAAAAAAGGTGCGATGCCAGTGCCAATATTGAATAAAAACTCGCCATCGCCACAAACGTGAGCGCCCAAAAACTTACCGTGCGAATGGCTTTTGCATAGCTAAGATCGTTTGGCGATGCTGGCCTGGCTGCACCCTTGAACGCTTCGCCCGCGCCGAGTGCGGCAACGCGTTTCTGCGCAGGTGAGCGCGCTAGCAAAAACGCGAGAACAAACAAGCCGATGGAAAATAGCGAAACATAAGCGAAGGCATCGCGCCAGCCAACGGATTGAATAAATTTTAGAATCACCGGCGCAAACACTGCCCCACCCAGACTGCTGCCGACGAGCGCAATGCCAACAGCCGTGCCACGCGAACGAATAAACCATTGCGATACCATCACCACCGCCACGTTAAGCCCCGCACAGACCAGCACCAGGCCAAAGCCCGCGTGAATCAAATAAAGTTGCGTCAGGCTGGTGATGCGCCCGTATAAAAAATACAGCACGGCGAGCGCGATACTGCCGATCAGCATTAACTTGCGTGTGCCAAATTTATCGATGATTGCGCCAGCAAAAGGTGCCAACAATCCCGCCGTCATTAGCGTGACAAAACCGCCGAATTTGTAATCGCCGCGCGACCATTTAAATTCCTTCAACAGCGATTCATCGAAGGCAGTAATGCCAGTGGTGGTCATGCCGTTGGTCACCATCAGCATGAGCAACGCCAGTATCGCCATCGCCCACGGGTAGTAGCGAGCAGTGGCTGAATTATTTTTCGCAACAATGGCATTCATGTTGATACTCCGTTGGGTAAGGATGGTGACAAGAGTGATTCAATTTCTTCGGCTAGCGCGAGAATATTTTCATCGCTGCCGGTTGGTGACATGAGCTGAAACCCAACCGGCAAAGCGCCTTCAGTGACGCGCGCAGGAATGCTGATTGCGGGTGCGCCGGTGAAATTGGCGAGGCAGGTAAAGTCGGCCTGGTTCGCGGGGACGGGAGCCGAAAACGCAAACGCGGTTTGCGGTGTAGTCGGCCAAAAAATAGCATCTGTGCCATCAAGTTGTGCGCGCAAAATAAGCTCTGCATTGTCAATACGCGCATGCGCCACCGCTAGTTGTGGCGCGGATTTCGCGGCACCGAAGGCAATCATGTCGCGCAAAAATATTGAGACGCCCTCGCCGCCTGATTTCAAAATTTCGGCCAGTGAATTCGCCAATTCTGCTTCACAAATAATCAGGCCTGCGCGGCGTGCCGCTGTAACGGCTTCCTGGTTAAACACGCGTTCAGTTAATTCAAATCCGGCTTGTTTAAGCCTCACCAATGCATGCTCGTAAGCGGCTCTGACTTCAGCTGAAAGTGTTGCACGCGCCACTGCATCCAATACAGACAGCCGTCGCCACGTCGATGTTTTGCCAACCTCACTGATTGCATCAAACACGCGACAGTCCGCGCAAGCCGCATCAAATACCGCAATTATTGATGTCACTGCGCGCACATCGGCAACCGTATTGGCGATCACGCCCACGTGATCCAGCCGACGCGACAGCGGCTCGACTCCGTGCACGCTGATACGCCCGTAACTCGGCTTGAATCCGACCACACCGCAATACGCCGCCGGGATGCGGCACGAACCCATCGTGTCCGTTCCCAACGCCGCGCGCGCCATGCCCGCTGCAATAGCTGCGGCGCTGCCGCCACTGGAACCACCGGCGGTAAAACCATATTGATGCGGATGATGCGTTTTACCAAAATGCGGATTATCAGTTACAGCACCAAGTGCCGCCTCTTCCATATTCGCCATGCCAACAATTGTCATCTCCGCGTCGCGCAAACGCGCCACGCAAAAAGCATCTTCATTTGCGATGCGATGTCGATATGCGCCGATGCCTGCCGTGTGCGGCAAACCTTGCACGGCAATATTTGACTTGACCGCCATAGTCCAGTATTGGTAAGCCTTTCCAGGCATTTTTGCCTTTAAAGACACGCCAGTATTAGGGTTTGAAATAACATCCACGAGCGCATTGATGCGCGGATTCTTGCGCGCGATATTCGCAAATGCTTCATCAATAGTGTTTGGCGTTTGCATGCGCGATTATTTAAAACGCTTATCAATCAAGCGAATCGGCTTCTGCCGTGTCTCGATTCCCGTGAGCAGCGCAAGCGATCCTGCGCGTGCCAACGCCACCTGCATTTGCACACCAAAACGCTGCTTTAGTAATTCTGCAAATGCGTTTGCGAGATCCGCATCGGCCTCACGTCCATCACGAACTTCCACGCGCACCATCAATTCATCGCGACCATCCACACTTCGTTCCGCAACACATAAAAATTCGCCCGCGTACATTGAATTCTGCTCCAGCACCGGTGCCAAACCTTGCGGATAAATATTGATGCCGCGCAGTTTGATCATGTTGTCACTGCGTCCCAAAAATCCCTCGATACGCTTGAAACCCAGGCCCCATGCGGACTTCCCGGTTTTGAATGCGGAGACATCTTTGGTATTGAAACGAATGCAGGGATAAATATCATCCTTGAATAAACAGGTCACGATAATATTTCCGTTCTCACCGTCTTTTACTGGCGCATCGGTGTCGACATCACCAATCTCGACATACTGCGCATCTTCCATCACGTATAAACCATCGTGATCAGGTCCTTCTGCGGCGATACAACCGGTGTCGCCGACGCCGTACCAATCGAATACTTCGCAATCGCCCCACGAGTGCGCCAACGCCTCGCGCGATTCGCGCCCAAGATGACCCGAAATCACACGCACCGGAATATCACGACCCGGCACAATACCCATTTCGTGCGCGACCTCGGCCAATTTTTTAATGTAGTCCGCAAATCCCACCACCGCTGTCACGCCAAAATCGCGCATGATTTGTACTTGCTGCGCGGAACGGGTTTCAATGCCAGTTCCTGCTGAAAGAAATAGTGCGCGCGTGTAATGCAGCACCGATTCGCGAACGTAATGACCACCGTTAATCAAGCCGTGACCGTAAACCGAATGCACGCGATCACCCGCACCAATGCCTTGAAAGCCATACGCGCGACCCAGCAGCAGGTTTTGCACCTCGCGCCCGCGCGGCCCGAATAATAATGGCTGTGGACGACCCGTGGTGCCGCTGGTGGTATGCAGTACCATCGGTGGTGCCACGTTTTTTTCATAACTATCGTGGCCATGATAATCACCCAGCGGTGGCGCACGCTCCACACTTTCCATCAGTTCTGTTTTGGAAAAACTTGGCAGCTTTGCAATGTCGACAAGCCCGCGAATATCACCTGCTTCTAGTCCTTTATTGCTCCACAGCCGCTGGTAAAACGGAATCTGCCAACCGCGCGCCATGCAGCGTTTGAATTGCTCATCTTGCAACGCAAATAATTCATCGCGACTGATGTTGTTAAAACGTTTTACAAACGCATCGCCCAGCGGATATTCCTGTGCGAGCGCTCGGCAATCAACAGCATCGAAATAGAGAGGTGAAGTCATTTTGATTGGGGAAATGTTAAATCGAGGAGAAGGGAAACATCATCGAGATTTTCGATGTTGTCGATAGCATCAGCAAGGGCGTGAATCTCGTTGTTCGCAAGAGGATTTAATGCGTGACGGCAACAGTCATCGAATTTTGCGCGTTGTTCTGATGCTGACATCGGTGCTTCCGGCGCGCCAAAAACAGCGGACATCGCATGTTCAAAAGTTTTACCATTTCTAAGCTGTACGCTGAGATGCTGCGGCGCAAGTGCATTCGGATCAAGGTTGGTATCCGTCACTAATTTCACGCGACCAGCCAGCGCAAAAATGTTCGGACTGCCCAGATTTTCCGAGCGATACGCAGCAAGCGTAATGGTGCCTTCAACCATAGTAACTGCCGCAAGAAACGGTAAACATAATCTGGCGTAACTGATATTCATATTGCGCGTCATTGGGCGGTCAACCAGCTGGCGAATTAACGGCGGCGCGGCAAGTACGACCGATTCCACATCGTCGGCACCAAAACCATGTTCAGCCATCAACGCGCGCAGCCCGGCAATACCGCCATGCGCGGCACGTCCGGTCGGAAATGGTTTGTGCGATACGCGCTCGATCTGCCAAACCTTTCCCAATTCCGCAAATGCTGCATCTGGCGAAGCGCCCGCCTCGAACAGTGCAAAGTAGCCGTGCTGCCCATCCAAAATTTTATGCGGGCCGCGAAACCCTGCTACCGCCAGATCAACCGCGCACACCGCTGAGCGCGCCGCGAACGCCACCTGTAACGCCAATGCGGGCGTGCCTTCCACATGTGCCTGCATGGTGCCCGCGAGCTGGCTGTAAGCAATGCCAAACGTATCGCGCATTTGTTCTTTGTTCAGACTTTTTAGCAACGCAGCACCGGCCGCAGCACCCAAACATCCGCACATCGCAGGACGAAAAAATCGCAGCGGTTTAGTTGCACACATGCCGATGGTCGTGGCCACATCCACGGCGAGCACCAGTGCCGATAAAAACGCAGCACCAGAAATATTTTTCTCCCGCTCGGCAACTGCAAATAATGTCGCCAGAATCACCGCCATCGGATGCACGACCGCGCGCTCATGCACACAATCAAATTCCTGATTGTGGATGTGGAAGGCATTCACCATCGCCGCAGATGGCGCGGGTAATCGTTGCGCGCTGCCCCAAACTCGAGCATCCGCGCCGCTTCCCCATGATTGCGCTGCATTCAGCACCAGTGCGGATTGCGGCACTGAACTCCCCGCAAGCGCCACCCCGATGCTGTCGAACATGAATTTTTTAGCCGCATCGCGCGCAGCAGCAGGAACTAACAGCGAATCACGATGTGAATCGAGATGCGCAATCAGTAATTCAATGCGATCCGCTGATTCAGTCATGGCCACAATTCAGTCCACGCGTGGAGCGATTCTGCATCATAAAGTTTTAGCGTGGCAGCGATGAGCTGACCATTGCTGTGCGAGCCTGCAGCCTGCAACAAGATATTCGCTTTAACCTCGATATCGTGTTGCGACATTGGCAATTCCGGATCGCCTTTCGCGTCACTTTGCAGATGCTCCAATACCGTTCCATCCACCATGTTCAATCGCATATGCGCGCCGTAATGCCTGGGAAAAGCTGCAGTGAGCGCACTTGATTCTGAAATTTTTATTTGCTGCTGCAATGCCGCCAAATCCGCGCGCACAAGTTCTGCGACATCAAAGTGCTCAAACTGTGGCGCACCGTTAATCAGCGCCACCGCCGCACAATGTTGCAGACTAAATTTTGCTTGCGCTGTATTTTCGGGATTAGGCTTGTCGCAAAAATCAATCGCACTTTTATAAGTGCTGATGACGATGGATTCTATCTGCCGCCAATCTTTTATTTTTGTCCGCAGCGCCAGCGCCGCATCAATCGTTGGATGCGCGTGCCTACAAGCGGGCCAAGGCTTAAAGCTGACTTCATGAATCAGCCAGTCCCGATCAAGATCTTCCACGACATCGTTCGCCTTAGCACCAGGCGACATCGCCGCAAACAAGCCCTGTGCACCTTCCAGCAAAGTCGCGGGCCCGCGTACACCTTGCGCGGCGAGCATGGCCGCCTGCACGCCACACTGCGCGGCCTGCACGTTATGCAGCGATTTCGTCTCGCAAGCTTCATGGCGCATTTGCCACAGCCCGCCGGTGCGGCTGCCCGCATTGGCGAGCGCCCAAATTGTTTGTTCATCCGTTAACTGCAGCAAATCCGCCACCGCCGCCGCCGCACCAAACGCGCCGCAGGTCGAGGTATTGTGAAAAAACGTGTAATGCCTGATGCCCAATGCGCGACCGATACGAATCGTTGCCTCATAGCCGCGCACAATGGCGGCAAGCAACTGCTCGCCTGACGCACCAACATGTTCAGCGATGGCGATGGCAGCAGGCACAATCACCGGGCCGGGATGGAGAATGGAGGCCCGATCAAGATCGTCCATTTCCATGATATTTCCACAGGCAGCGTTGGCCAGAAGCGCATCCCACCAGCCAGTGCGCGGTGAAATACCCTGACGAGAAACTCGCCGACATTTGGCCGATAATGAGTCGTTAATGTCAGACAAAAAACCAGTGGCACTTGGCTCGCGCGCACCTTTGACGGCGCAGCAAAGCCAATCCAGCACATGCAGTTGCGCACGATCAATACCAAGCCGATCCACCGGCGCGCTCAGGCGCTGCACGAGTGTTTGCAGAACAGGCATATTAGTGGTAATTTGTCCGGACATATTTTATATTATAGCCAGATTGAACCCGAATCTATCCACCATGTCTTCACTTCCCAAACCTCGCTATCACCAAATCGCTGACGAACTCAGAAAAGAAATTGAACACGGGCGATATGAAATAGGATCGCTTCTTCCGACTGAGCTTCAGCTTTGTGAATCCCACGCCATCTCGCGCCACACCGCGCGCGAAGCGTTGCGCATACTCATCAATGATCGCATGGTCCAGCGTCGTCAGGGCTCCGGCACATTGGTGATTGCCAATTCGCGCCAGCGCTTTAATCACAGTATCAGCACCGTCGCGGACCTGTTGCAATATGGTGCCAATACGCGGCTAAAAATTGTTGAAACGCACAAGGTCGACGCCGATGAGTCTGTGGCCGCGCTGCTCGATTGCAAGGTCGGCACGCCTTGTATTCATCTGCATGGTTTGCGCAGCGCGAGCAAGGGTGAGGCACCGTTTTGTGTGTCCGATATTTATCGCGTGGCGGGTCGTGATCCACTCACGAAGCGCTTGCTGGAAGTGCGTGGTGCGGTATACGCGTTGATTGACGAACTTGACATCGGCCATATCGGCGCGGTCGAACAAAGCATGAACGCAGATATGGTTTCTGCCGACGATGCCGCCGATCTTGGCCTGCCCAAACGAACGGTGTGTTTACGCATCGTGCGACGCTATTTTGATACCGATGGGAAATTGATTCTGGTCGCGGTCAATCAGCATCCAGGCCCTGAATTTGTTTATTCGATGTCGCTCAAGCAATCGCGATAAATTTTTTTTGAAGGAACAATAATGAGCGCCTGGCCAACACCCCCGCCCTATTCTCTTGTCGGCAAACACGGCGTATCGCCGGATTTCACCCACGATGAGCGCGCCCGCTTTAATTTTTTGGCGCAACTTAATACCCATCTCGCCGCGCAGGTGGTGCCCGGCAATGCACGCGCCTACGAAACCCGTGTGAAGCCCGCCTTCGAAGCGGAGCATGGCCGCGCGCCCGTTGATCGTCATGAAGTGCGCAAAGCCATGCTGCGCGACAGCTATTTTCAAACCTGGAGTGCGTTGCGCCGCTCATCGATGGAACTGCGCCAGCAAAATGGTCGCGAAGTCGTGTTGAGGCAACTCGACAAACTGAACGCCAAAGCGGCTGCGCTAAACCATCAATCGCCGCAGCTAAAACTGAATCCTGATGTGGCGATTCCTGCCTATATTCGTAAAGTTGATTTTCATTGCATGCCCGGCGGCTACACGACTGAGCTGGCTGCAGATGATGTGAGCGCGGCGGCGAATTACGACATTGGCGTATTCGCCACCACCGGCGGTGGGCTGGGTTGCTTTAACGACGGCGCGGGATTGGCCGTTGCGCAATGGATGAGATCGCGCTATCCAGATTTCAATCCAAAACGTATTCTGGACATGGGCACCGGGGCGGGGCACACCGTGACCGCGATTGCGCAGGCGTTTCCGGATTCTGAAATTATTTCTGTTGACGTCGCCGCACCAATGCTGCGTTTCGCACATGCACGCGCGAAATCGCTGGGCGTAAATAACATCACCTTCATGCAAGCCAATGCGGAAAATGTGCCCTTACCTGATGCAGATTTTGATGTGGTACTGACAACGATTTTTCTGCATGAAACATCGAATCTGGCGATCCGCCGCATCATGGCTGAAACGCATCGATTACTAAAACCGGGCGGCTTGAGTTTTCATCTGGAACAGCCGCAATACGCAGGCCTGCCGCTGTTTGAACAATTCATGCGTGACTGGGACGCGCTTTATAACAACGAACCTTTCTGGACGCGCATGCATGAAATGGATATTGAGCAATTGATGGCAGACGCTGGTTTTCAGCGCGACAAAATGTTTCAGGATAAAGCCGAAGGTATTCTGGATGAAACCATTTTCGGCAAGCCAAAATCAGATGTGGAAGATTTTGGCCGCAAAGCCGCGTGGCATCTTTTTGGTGTTCATAAATGATGGAGAAAAAACCACTCGACTGGATTGCGTTGACAGGTGCCAAGCCTCTCGGCAAGCGCCCGTATTTTTTTGATGATCCTGCTGTGGAACGCGTATTGGCCGTGACGATGGCAGTCGCGCAGGAAGTTGCCGTATTGCGTGAGCGATTGGATACGATTGAACGTTTGCTGGAAAAAGGAAACGCCGATTTCAGCCGCGCCGATATTGATGCTTATGCGCCCGATCCTGCTGCTGCCACCGAGCGCGCCGAATGGTCACGCATGTACATCGCGCGCGTGCTGCGCATTGTGCAACAGGAATTGGAAGCATTGAATACACCAGAAAATAATGTTGACATCGCAGCAATTGCGGATGAACTTGGAAGGATTTGACATGGTTGAAATCGTGAATATCCCTAGCAGCGCGCTGAAAAAAGAAATGCCGTATTTGGCGAAACACGAAGGTGTGTGGGACGGCTGGTATCGGCACTTTGACCCTGATTGCAAGATGGTGGATGAGCATCGTTCGCGCCTCGTGTGCCGCTTTCCCGATGACGGTCCGCTGCCCTATCACCAGACCAATTACTACAGTTGGGCCGACGGCAAAAAAGAAGTGCGTGATTTTCCGGCGGACTTTAAAGATGGCCGATTGGTGTTCGATAACGAGCTGATTAAAGGCTGGGCGGCAGAAGTTCGCCTTGATGATTTCAATCGCTCAATGATGTTGAACTGGGTACGCAAGGGCGACGCAGATTTATATCTATACGAAATGATCCAACTCTCTGACTGCGGCAAATATCGTCATCGCGTGTGGCACTGGTATCGCGCCGGCCGGCTGGTATCACGCACACTGATTGACGAAGAACGTGCATCGCATAGCTGGCGCGGGATCGTGGGTGATACGTTTGCGGGTGAGGCGATTCCTGATTGATCTAAAAGAATAACCCTAGCACTGGCGGGCATTTCGGGCCAATAATGCCTTGAAACACCTGCTAATATTAGAGTTTTTACTTTTTTATATAGCTGCTTTACTTAAACGTAAACTTCGCCGCCATCGTGAAATACGTTCCGACTGCGCCGTCCTGATGCAGAGCCGGATTGTAATTTACGCCGCCGTAGGTGTAGGGGTTAAACGGTGGCAGGCGATTGAACAAGTTGCGCAAAGACGCGGTGAACTCCCATTTTTTTACACCCGTGTATTTGGCAAATAAATCAAATGTCGTGAATGATGAAATGCGACATCCGCTAGCCGCTGACCCGCCGCAGCCGCCACCAGTTTCTGCGGTTGGAAAAAACCATCAAGCCAGATTGCACTGATAAAAATAAAGAATGTCGGGACATGATTTAAAAGAGGCGTGATTGTCACGATTTATAACAACTTTGTGAGGGACTGTCATGAGACTAATACGTAACGATAATGTTGCCATGACGACATCTGCGCTGCTATAAAATCGAGCATCACAGCCATCAAACATTCGCGAGGCATGGGGATAGTGGCCATAAGATAAATTACGCAGCACGTTAAACATCAGAACATCAAATCAAGGGGCTGCATGTCAATCTTCAACAAAGTTTACGAAGCGCATACAAAAGCAAAGCTGCAGATGGAACTAGAATCGGCCGCCAAAGCGGCGGCAGAAAAAGCGGCCGCCAATGAGTTTGTTGCAGCGTTCAAGCAGCATATTGAATTTATCTCTGGCCCCATATTTGAGGAGTTTGCCAAAGATGCTCGGGCGCATGGCTTTCCTGCCAGAACAGAAGTCACCAAAGATGAATCCGGCAATGTGATCTACACGCTCACGTTTATTCCTGTGGCGGGTGCCGAGCATGGCACCCATCAGCAACACGAGTGTGCCTGCGTCATAAAAGCAATGGCCGCCGAGCAGAAAATAGAGCTCGCCTCGCATTTCGATAAACGGCCCGGCAGACGGGTTGGCTTCAAGAGTGAAATCTTTGCTCTGCCTGTCGTTACCGCAGTGGTACTGGAGCGTACGCTTGGGGCGCTGCTTTCGTCAGCTCTTGAAATTAACGCGAGCTAGTACTGCGATCCGGAAGTATCGGGAAAAATGAAAGCGATGGATTTATCTGCGGGGCAAGGCCTTATTTGTACAAATCGCCGAAGCCGTGGCCTTACCATGGCGAGGATTTGTAACGCCGCCCTGTAGGCAAAGACGCGCTTTCATGTTCCGATGCTTTAAGGTCGCAGTACTAGGGGTGCTAGGAATAAATAAAATAGAAATGGATGTCGGGGTTTGCGCAGCGATTTCGTTTTACCAAATAAGACCTAAGCTTTTTAATTGAATTCTCGCGGCGGCGACGTTGTTTGGTTGTTTATAACGCGAGTTTGTCTTCGGTTGAATGAAGTGTCCAAAACCCTTGCGTGCTGCGTTTCAGTGCTGGCTAGGCGCGCTATTCCTGGAGCTCACGATCATGCCAAAACCAGCTTATTCCGCTACACAAATGATGCGCGTTCAGGCGCGCGCAGATTCAGTTGTCGAAAAAAAGTATTACGCCAAAAGCGCCCTGCCTACGGCCTGGGCCATGCCCAAAGCCTTGGCACCCGGCATTAGCCCTGCACCGCTGGAAGATCTGATTTTTCATGGCGGAAAAATTGTTGCGCAGATGGAATTTCAGAATGTGTATCTGGGCGGAGAGGCGTCGTGGAAGGCAAGCGATATCACCTCAATTGATGCCGCGATCAAACTGGCGATGCAGGATCGCAGGCTTAATAACGTGATGGTGCAATATTTTCATGACGCTGCCCTCACCTGCGATACGCGCGAATCATTTATTTTCGACGAAGCGAAGCCAACATGTTGGACGAGCCGGGCGTGCAGGCCGTGGTCACGAGCTTATTCGACGATGGGCTCATTAAAAAAACGGATCTCGATAGCGCGATTTTTAATCTGGTGTTGCCGTCGGGAACGATTCTAAAGCTCGATGATTCTACCTCCACCAATGGCCTCGGTGGATATCATGGCTCGCTCAACATCAAGCGCGGCGGCGACAAATATTACGCTTTATTTCTCGGCAAATGTGTATTCCGAAATTCAAGCGAGTGGACGTGACAAAGGCCGCGAAAACGGTATTGCGGTATTTAATAAACCTTGGAAGAATGTGGTCGGTACGCTGTATCACGAGATCAATGAATTCCGCACTGATGCCGATGTCAACGATGCGATTCAAAACAACAGTAATGATTTTCTGGGCTGGACATCACGCAGCGGGCGCGAGGTAAGTGATCAGCCGATTTTTGCAGAGACCAATTTGAATCAGGTATTCAAAGAAGTAAAAGCGTCAACGAGTAGCAAGCGCGTTCCGGTGCAGTTCATGTATTCAAATGCAGTGCATGGTGCGGAAGGGCCAATTTCGTCACCACACGCTTGATGCGCGCTCAAGCGATGCAATTAAAAATAATTTTCTTCGGGAGTTTTGAATATGCCAGTTCGACTTGATCGCCC
>JANXWW010000127.1 GCA_025350945.1 Burkholderiales bacterium | reverse complement strand
ACTGTTGGGCGTCAAAGCCGTGATCGCAAAAAGTTTTGAACGCATCCATCGCTCCAACCTAGTCGGCATGGGCGTCTTGCCCTGCCAATTCAAAGGCAGCGACACCGTTGATTCACTCGGCATCAAGGGCGATGAAGAGTTTGATTTAGTGGGGGTGGAAGGTGGCATCAAACCGCAGATGGATGTAACGCTGGTGATTAAACGCAAAGACGGCAGCAAAAATGAAGTCACCGTGCTGCTGCGCATTGATACGCCGATTGAAGTTGATTACTATTTGCACGGCGGCATTCTGCCGTATGTGTTGCGGGAGTTGATTTCGAAGGCAGCTTAAAAATATTTTGTGCCTTGCCATCAAAATAAAAAACCGGGCGTCGCCCGGTTTTTTATTTTTTTCTTCAAAGGCCAAAGTCTACGCTCAACGGGCATTTCCAGCTATTTACCAGATTCAAATACGCGCCACCGCTGTCCCGCTTTATCTAACAACGCTCAACAAACACACCGCCTCCGCCGCAATCCCCTCACCTCGCCCGGTAAAACCAAGTTTTTCAGTCGTGGTTGCTTTCACATTGACTTGAGAAATGTCCAGCGCCAAGTCGCTAGCGATATTGCTCACCATTTGCGAAATATGCGGTGCCATTTTGGGTGCTTGGGCAATAATTGTTGCGTCAATATTATTGATGTCGAAGCCGTTACTTTTTATCAGCGTGCCGACGTGACGCAATAATTCACGACTGTTAATGCCCTTGAATTTTGCGTCGGTGTCCGGGAAATGTTTACCGATGTCGCCCAGTGCCGCCGCACCTAATAGCGCATCGCAAATGGCGTGTAGCAATACATCGGCATCTGAATGCCCGAGCAGGCCGCGATCAAAAGCGATATCGACACCGCCGATAATGCATTTGCGGCCTACGACTAATTGGTGCACATCGAAGCCATGACCGATTCTGATTGTTGACATTTATGTTTCCTTTTTTTCAACTTTCACTTAGTAACATTTTCGCCAGCTTCAAATCCGTTGCATATGTGACTTTTAAATTCGCGCTGTCACCCATCACCAGCTTAGGTTGATGGCCGCATGCTTCAATGGCTTCGGCTTCATCGGTCGCATTTGGCGAGGCCGTCAATGCTTTTCGCAGCAGATCAAATTTAAACATCTGCGGCGTTTGTGCGCGCCAGATATTTTCACGCGACAGCGTTTTGGCAACGCGCAAATTTCCATCGTCGAGCTTGATCGTGTCTGACAATGGCAGCGCCAATAATCCGCCGACAGAATCATTTTCCAGCTCGTCAATAAATTGTTCAACCAATTCACTGCGAATGCAAGGGCGCGCGGCGTCATGCACCATGATCCATTGATCTTTAAATTCAATGGCGTTCAAACCGTTTAGCACGCTATCGCGCCGCGATTTTCCACCGACATTAATGGTCTCAACACGCGCTGAAAGCGCCTGCCATGCTGAACCACCATTGGCCACGAGGCCTCGCCAGTGCTGGTCTTCAGGCGATAGCACGACGATAATTTTTTCGATTCGCAATACGCGCGCCAATGCTTGCAGCGTATGCACAATCAATGGTGCCCCATTAATATCGAGGTATTGTTTGGGCAAACTGTCACCCAGGCGCGTGCCCGTTCCGGCGGCGGGAATTAGCGCGATTATTTTTGAACTCATACCGATTTAAATCCAATCTTGTTAATTCGTTTTGTTGATTATCGCGTGAATTACTCAATCGCAGCGAGCGATGATTCACGTGCTAACCTTCTGACAGATAAAACAAATTTTCGGAGAATTCAGATGCGAGCCGTACTTTGTCATCAGTGGGGAACACCGGATCAACTTGTTATTGAAAACATTGCCGCGCGCGAGCCCGGCGCAGGTGAAGTGCGCATCCGCGTGAAAGCCGCGGGCGTGAATTTTCCGGATGCGTTGATGGTGCAGGGCAAATATCAGTTAAAGCCGCCCTTCCCTTTTTCGCCCGGTGCCGAGATTGCTGGCGATGTGATTTCAGTGGGTGATGGTGTGACGCATGTGCGCGCGGGTGATCGTGTGGTGGCGTTTTGTGGTGTGGGAGGATTCGCCGAAGAAGTCATTGCGCCTGCTGCTGCAACCATGCCGATGCCAGAAAAACTGGACTACAACATCGCTGCGACCTTCACGCTCGCTTATGGCACAGCCTGGCACGCGGTGCGTGATCGTGCGGCGTTGAAAGCGGGCGAGACCATGCTGGTGCTCGGTGCGGCCGGCGGTGTAGGATTGGCTGCCGTTGAAATTGGCAAAGCGATTGGCGCGCGTGTAATTGCGGCGGCATCGTCCACTGAAAAACTTGAACTTTGCAAAAAACATGGTGCAGATGTATTGATTAATTATGAAGCCGAAGATTTGCGCGAAGCACTGAAGCGTGAGACCGGTGGCGCGAACAGAAGCAAAGGTGTTGACGTGGTATTCGATCCGGTCGGCGGAAAATTCGCCGAGCCCGCATTTCGCTCCATTGCGTGGCGTGGTCGTTACCTTGTGATTGGTTTTGCGAATGGTGAGATTCCTGCACTGCCGTGGAATTTGGCGCTACTCAAAGGTGCATCGATTGCGGGCGTATTCTGGGGCGAATTTGTGAAACGCGAACCGAAAGCGAATATGGCAGGCATTGCCGAGATGATGGGCTGGATGGGCGAGGGGAAAATCCGTCCGCACGTTTCGCGCGTGTACTCACTCGACGAAACCCCACTCGCGCTGAATGATTTGCTCGCCCGCAAGGCGACGGGCAAGCTGGTGATTGTGCCGTAGCAATTTTAATTACCAACCCGCGCTTCGCATGTCCAGCAAAACCGTCATTATCGGATTATCTGTTACGGCAATCGTCGTCGCACTCATCGGCGCGGTGACGGTCAGTATTCGTAATACCAATTACGCGCCAAAGTGGTTGCGCACGCCATTGAAAGCGCCACGCGAAACGGGCGAAATTATTTTTCTCACGCTGCGCGGTCCGACTACCACGCAAGAAATTCCGGTTGCCGGTAAGCGTGCCGATGAATCTCAAACCGGATTCGAGCACGATCTGGCCACGTTGTTTGCGCAGGAAATAGGCGCACGACCAAAGTTTGTGGTCGCGCCGAGTTATAACGCGTTAGCACTTTCACTTACCGAAGGACGCGGCCATATCGCCGCCGCAGGTATGATGCCGACGCCGGAACTTCGCCAGCAGTTTGCGTTTGGGCCCAGTTATCAATCGGTGCAGTATCAATTGATTTATCGCGCAAGCGACACAAAGCCCAAAACGATGCGCGACGTAATTGGCAAGCGGGTAGCGGTGGTGGCGGACACGCCCGCGCATGATGTATTGCGCGATCTCACTGGCGACTACCCCAGCTTCAGCATTGAAGCGCTGCCGCAAAATACCGACCCTGATGAATTGCTCAGGCAAGTTGATTCCACATCTACTGGTGCTGTTGATTTTGCCATTTTAGATACATCTGCTTTTGCGATTGGAAAACGTCTTCATCCCGATCTTGCCCCCGCGTTTAACGTCGGCCGTGAACGCAAAGTGGCGTGGGCGTTTTCGAGCGTGGCGGATTATGATTTGCAACAGTCAACGCTCGCGTTTTTTGACAAGATTCGCAACAACGGCACGCTGGCGCGATTGTTGGATCGCTATTACGGACACATCAATCGCATACAGTCAGTTGATGCCGAAGCAGTGATTGAAAAAATCGAGTCCGTGCTACCAAAACTGCGGCCGCATTTTCATGAAGCGCAACGACTCACGGGCATTGATTGGCGATTGCTGGCGGCAGTCGGCTATCAAGAATCGCATTGGGACCCATTTGCGACCTCGCCAACGGGCGTGCGAGGCTTAATGATGCTCACAGACGATACCGCAGATCGCATGGGCGTGAAGAACCGTCTGGACGCGCGTGAATCAATTGTGGGCGGCGCAAAATATTTGCTTAAACTGCGCGAGACGGTGCCCGAACGCATCACCGAGCCTGATCGGACTTGGCTGGCGCTGGCCGCCTACAACCAGGGTTACGGTCACTTGGAGGATGCGCGCATACTCGCGGCCCGATTAAAAATGAATGCCGACTCGTGGCTGGATGTGCGAAAAGCGTATCCGAAGCTACATGAGCCCGCGATCTATGAATCGCTCAAACACGGCTATGCACGCGGCGAAGAAGCCGTGCAGTTCGTGGAAAATATTCGCAACTATGCGGATATTTTGACCAAGCTGGAAACGCCGCTGGACGTTGATGAAAGTTTCATGGCGTTACAGGAAGAGAACGAACTCGCGACGTCATCAAAGCGCCGCTTGAATGCACAAACTAAAAATCAAACGAAAAATTAAGTTCATTCGTCATCCCGGCGGAGGCCGGGACCCAGTTCCGTTGTAACAAGTGACCGTAGGGAATTAGCTTAGTTTTTTAAAACTAAAATAATTCCTTCGGAATATTATTTTGTATGGACTGGATCCCGGCCTTCGCCGGGATGACGAACTTTTTTGAAGATGTCGGGAACGCTAATTATTTCGGCATTTCCAGCTTCGTCACGCCACCCATATACGGCACCAGCACGGTTGGTATCGTCACGCTACCATCGGCGTTTTGATAGTTTTCCAGAATCGCCACGAGTGTACGCCCGACGGCCAAACCCGAACCGTTGATGGTGTGCAAATATTCGGTTTTGCCTTGCTGATTTTTGACGCGCGCCATCATGCGCCGCGCCTGGAAAGCCTCGTACAGCGAGCACGATGAGATTTCACGATAGGTGTTTTGCGCAGGCAGCCAGACTTCGAGATCGTAAGTCTTGGCACTTGCAAAACCTATATCGCCGGTGCAGAGCAGCATCGTGCGATACGGCAATTCCAGTTTTTGCAAAATTGTTTCCGCATGCCGCGTAAGCTCTTCATGTGCCGCTAGCGAATTTTCCGGCGCAACAATTTGCACGATCTCGACCTTATCGAATTGATGCTGACGAATCATGCCGCGCGTGTCTTTGCCGTAGCTACCGGCTTCCGAGCGAAAGCATGGTGTGTGGCAGGCGAATTTCATCGGCAATTGTTTTGCATCGACGATTTCATCACGCACAAAATTGGTCACCGGTACTTCGGCAGTCGGAATCAAATACATGTCGCGACCATCGATTTTGAAACCATCATCGCGAAATTTTTCAAGATTGGTCACGCCATCGATGCAATGATCGTTCACCATATATGGCACATACACTTCCGTATAACCATGCTCCAATGTGTGCGTGTTCAACATGAATTGCGCCAGCGCCCGATGCAGCCGCGCTACACTGCCACGCAGCACCGAGAACCGCGCCCCGCTTAGCTTTGCAGCCGTTTCGAAATCGATGCCGCCGAGCGCTTCGCCGATATCCACATGATCTTTAACCGTGAAATTAAATGTTTTCGGCGTGCCCCATTTGCGTACTTCTACGTTGTCGAGCTCTGACTTTCCAACGGGCACGTCGGCGTGGGGAATGTTGGGAATTTGGCGTAGAAATTGATTCAGCTTTTCCTGCAATTCACCGAGTGCAACTTCATTCGCTTTTTGAATATCGCCCCAGCCTGCGACTTCCGCCATGACAGTGGTGGTGTCTTCACCTTTGGCTTTCATCATGCCGATTTGTTTTGAGGCGGCGTTGCGCTTGGCTTGCAATTCTTCGGTTTCAATCTGGCGTTTTTTGCGTTCGTCTTCAAGCGCGCGAAATTGCGCCTCGTCAAACACAACATGGCGTCGCGCTAATCCATTGATAACGGTGGGTAAATCTTTGCGGAGTTGTTGGAGGTCTAGCATGATGATTTCCTAATATTTAATTCTGATTATTCAACTATCCCCGCTATCTAAAACTGTCATTCTGAGGAGCGCCTTTGCTTTATGCAACGAAGAATCTGCTGTTCTGTGCAATAAAAATTTTGGCAAGTTCAACAGCAGATTCCTCGCATGAAGCCGCTCGGAATGACAACTCTAAAGTGGGGAACGGTGATTGGTTGAGCGCACGCCTTCGCTCGGAAATTACAACGGCAGAGCCAGCGCTAACGAGATCGTGAGAGGACGATCCGAGAGGAGCGGCTGGAGGGGTTGCCGTCCAGGTAAACCTGAACAGGCAATCGATAAGTAAGATTCGTTTTCATTTCTTGTATTTTGAATCAAGCTCGCGCAATTGCGCAAGTTTTTCTTGAATCTTGGCTTCAAGCCCGCGATCGGTCGGGCGGTACCAGTTTGGCTTTTCAATACCGTCGGGCAAATAAGTTTCGCCCGCAGCATAAGCGCCCTCCTCTTGATGCGCATAACGATAATTCGCGCCCATGCCGAGCGTTTTCATCAGCTTGGTAGGCGCATTGCGAATATGCATCGGCACGGGGCGCGATTCATCCTGTTTAATGAACGCCCGCACTTCGTTATACGCCGCATAAACGGCATTTGATTTTGCGGCGACTGCCAAATAAATCACCGCTTCCGCCAGCGCCAATTCACCTTCGGGTGAGCCCAGGCGTTCATAAACAGCCGCAGCGGTGATCGTCATGTCGAGCGCGCGCGGATCGGCGAGACCGATATCTTCCGTCGCCATGCGAATCAAGCGCCGCGCCAGATAACGCGGATCAGCACCGCCATCGAGCATGCGACAAAACCAGTACAGCGATGCATCGGGATCGGAGCCACGCACGCTTTTATGCAGGGCTGAAATCTGATCGTAAAAATTATCACCGCCTTTATCGAATCGTTTCGCCGCGCGTGCGAGAACGCTTTCAACGAACGGTACATCGACACTCGATACTTTTTTATTCTCCACCGCAGTCGCCAATTGTTCGACCAGATTTAACAAGCGCCGACCATCACCATCGGCCATGGCAACAAGATGGCTTGCGGTGGCGTCCGGCACATTAATGCCCTGAAGAACCGCGCCCAGAGCCATTCTTAGCATGGTATGTAGCGCGGTATCATCGAGCGATTTCAACACATAAACCGCCGCACGCGACAGTAACGCGTTGTTCAATTCGAACGATGGATTCTCAGTGGTGGCACCAATAAATGTGACGAGCCCAGATTCCACATGCGGCAGAAAGGCATCCTGCTGGCTTTTGTTGAATCGATGTACTTCATCAACAAATAAAATCGTGCGGCGATTTAAATTATGTCGATTCATCGTCGCGCGCTCAATGGCTTCGCGAATTTCTTTTACACCGGATAGCACCGCCGAGAGCGCAATAAAATCGGCCTCAAATGCAGTCGCCATCAGCCGTGCAATGGTCGTCTTACCGACACCCGGCGGGCCCCACAAAATCATCGAATGCGGTTTGCCAGATTCGAACGCGATGCGCAGTGGCATGCCCGCGCCAGTAAGATGTTCCTGGCCGATCACATCGGCGAGCGTGCGGGGGCGCAGGCGTTCGGCGAGCGGTGTGTTTGTATCAGACTGCGCTACAGACGCGATTTTTTGCGCAGTTTGATCAGTAGAAAACAAGTCGCTCATCGCTTAGAGCCATTTAAAACACTAACACCAGAGCGGATTTCAGAGCACAAATGTCTGAAACGCCTCATCAGATATAGAGTTTTATTGCGTCGATATTTCATAAACAGCGTAGTTGCGAGATCATCATGAACGCAAATTTAACATTGAATGCCAGGTTCGCAGGCGTCATATTCATGGCGATGGGATCTGAAGTTCGAATGGTGTTGTGCTGTGTTGTGCTGTGTTGTGCTGTGTTGTGTTGTGCTGTGTTGTGCTGTGCTGTGTTGTGCTGTGCTGTGCAACTCAGGTTCGGGTTTGGCAAATAAGGCAACCTGACATCGGTGATTAACTTTACATCTTGCGTCAGGGAGCTGCGCACCCTGACCTACTTTTTCAGGAGGCAATCAAGATAAAAAAACCGCTGCTATCGATAGTGATAGCAGCGGTTTTTGTGTTGCCAGTAAATCTCGTTGCTTTTGTTAAGCGCGTCTGGTTTTAAACCATCCGCGTTAACAATATTGTCAACTTACGGCATTGCTGCACGGAATACGCTGCGTCCGTGTGTGAACGCATAGATGTAGCGTGGTGAGGTGTCTTTGATCAGCAGCTTCTCAACAATCACGTTGGCGAAGCCGGTGTTCTCGCGCGCCCAATTTGCGCCGCCATCCAGCGATACAAATACACCGATATCAGTGCCAACATAGAGGCGCTGGTTGTTGGCAGGGTCTACCGCAATCGAGAGTACGGGAACATCCGGAATGGCCGTTGCACCGGTGCCATCAATGTTGGCCCATGTGGCACCGCTGTCGGTGGACTTGAACACGTGGCCTGTACCGGTTGCGCTGTTGAATGTAGACACCGTGGCGTAAACCGTATTGGATGCAACAGGATCCGGCGTGACTGACGACACATAGTTGGAGCCCGTTCTTGGTCTACTGCTTGTCCAGACGGTGGCGGCTGTTGCCGTGGTACCAGCGCTCGTGGTGAAGACCGTACCCGTCTGCGTGCCTGCATAAACGCGATCACTCGACAGTGGTGAAATGCCCCAGGCTGAGATGCGTGCTGCAAAAAACTGTCCAGAACGAGTCCAGATAGTGGCAGGCGCAGGGATTGCCGTTGCCGCCGTGGTGCGCGCGGGGAATGCGCCACCAAACCACATGCGATCAGGGTTGGTAGGATCTTGCGCAAACGGTGCAGTAAACAGGAAATTGCCGCCAGGCTCGCCTAATCCAGTTGTAAATGCGGCATAGCTTGCACCGCCGTTGGTGCTTCGTTGCAGTGAAAGGCCGGTGTTTTCCACCCACAACATATTCGTATTGTTCGGGTTCAATGCAACGTAACCGCCATCACCGCCCCTGATGGTTTCCCATGCATCGGGCGCACCGACTGACCCGCGCAGTGTGCCATTGTCCTGCGTGCCGCCAAAGAAGGTATTGCCATCAGGATAAAGCGCGCCATGCCAGAATTGCGTAATCTGATAGCCGTTATTCTTGCTTTGCCATGACACCACGCCCGGTGCTGTGTTGCCGCAAATTGGCGATGCTGCACTAATCGGGTTAGGCGAGAAGGACACGGGTGCGCGCGCGTCAGAGGTCATGGAGATGCCGCCGTCGCTATGGCTGTACATGATTTTATTGGTGGTGCCGTTGTATTGTGGATGGAACACCACGCCGTGATTATCCGCATGCGAATATTCTGGATCAACGCCGCGGGTAAACCACCAATGCGAAGCCTGACCCCAATTTTGCCCACCATCGTTGGAGCGGAACATATCAATACCGCCTGCCCAGACGATATTCGGATCAACTGGGTCGACCGCCAGCGAGTTGTCATACCAACCTTGGTTGCTGTACGAATCTGTGCCGAATCCGCAATCTGTCAAGCTCGCAATCACCGGGTTTGATAGCAACAGACGGTTGAGTTTGGTCGTGCTGGTATTGGTGACGCGTGCTGACCAGCTACCGGCTGAACCGGAGGTAGTCGAGCGATACACGCCCAGCAATCCGTTGGAAAAATTTCCAGCCTCTGTGCTGGTGGCCATCGCATAAATAATGTTTTGGTTTGATGGTGCCAGCGCTAACGAGGTGCGCCCCATGTTGGGCACCGAGAATACCGATGTCCATGTTTGTGCTGAGGAGGTATCGAGCGCACGATAGACGGTGCCTTGCGCGAACGTGCCGCAAGACGCAAACACCATTGCCAATGCGCGATCCGTTTGCATCGCGAGATCCATACAGCCGTTCACGGTGGTGGCATCAATCATCTTCGTCCAGGTCGCGCCGCCATCGGCGGTGCGCATCACGCCTGTGCGGGTGGCCGCATACATGCGCTGGCTTGAGCCTTTGGACATGACTATTTTTTGCACATAATAAAAATCAGGTGTATTCGTTGAAGCCAGACGTGACCAGGTTTCGCCGCCGTCGGTAGAAGCCAAAATACCGGCACCACGCACCGCATCACCGTTAAAAAAACCTTCGCCTGTACCTGCGAACAAATTGTTCGGATTGCGTGGGTCTAGGATCAGTGAATTGACCGCAATATTCACCACCAAATCTGCTTTGGGTAGCCAGGAATTGCCGCCGTCGGCTGATTTCCAGATACCGCCGGCCACACCGCCTGCCCACATGGTGTTGGGCGTGGTGGGATGAATCAACAAACCGCGGGTGCGACCACCAATATTGCCCGGGCCCAATGCCTGCCAGTCACTGGACAGCGCGCCGCTCTTTGCCTGTGCTTTGCTTGCTGCCCGCGTGACCACGCTACCCACTTGCGCATCTGGATTAGCGGGTGCAATCACTTTGCCTTCAAAGGTTGAATAAACCGGCATCCTGCTGGCTTGTTTTAACGCAGCATCGTAATCAGATGGGGCAATAGTGGTTGTGCCTTCAGCCAGGCGTTTTTCAAGGAAAAAAGTCATGTAGCTTTGCGGCTGATCGAATGCCACCGCACCATCCGCAGAACGTCCGGCCACTTGCCATTTGGTGACGACGCCATCGCGCTCGTGCTTCGGCTTGCGATTCAGCTTGCGCTCGAGCTGGGCCTTGAGCGCAGTCGTACGACGATCCAGTCTCACGGTATCTTCTGCACTGACGGGCTCTGCAGTTTTTACCAGTACGGGTGCCGCTTTCTCTACAACCGTATTTTTGACATTCGTTTCAGTTTTCGTTTCAGCCTGTGCGGAAGCGCCGAACAAGCATGCGACTGTGGCCGCAATGCCAACAACAATTCTGTTCTGTTTCATAATTTCCCCATGTTTGCGTAAATGCTGCGGGCTCGCGGAAGCCAGGGCTAAAATTTAAAATGGAATTGGCCACGATAGCTTACTCAGCTACGCAGCCAAAAAATTTTACTGTCGCGCCGCTTGGGCCTTAAGCAAAAAAATGTTAACCGTGGCGACTACTTCACCCGTTTCCGCATCACCGTCAAAAAGCCCAAGCCGATCAACAGCATCAGCCATGTAGAAGGCTCTGGTACGTCAACGCTCAAACCATTGATCGCTGCACCAGTACCGAAGGACGCAAATTCAATCCTCGTGATGTCCACCGCGCTACTAATCACCCCGGCAAAAATAGCAGAACCATTACCATTACCGCCGTTGGTGCCATTGATTGCAAACTGACCCAGCAATACATTTGCTGCGTTGAAAGCGCGGATAAAGCCAGAAAATCCACCGAATTGATTAGCTTGAACTTGTGCACCCACACCTTGAATCGCGGTCGCAAATGTGATGCTGAAAATGCCGTCCAATGGATCAAACGTATTCAGATCATACAACGCGAGCACGGCATCAGTCGCCGTGAAATCCGCGTTGTAAGTGGAACCTGAAAACACACCAAAACCTGATGCTCCACTGACAGAAACGGTATCCAGCGTAAACGGAGAGCCAATGGCGGTGAGATCACTGCCTAGGTTTGCCCAGTCAATCGTATAGTCGGTCTGAATCGTATTGCGATCATTTGTCAAAATCAGCGACGCAAAAGCCGCCTGAATCGGGGCCGCCACTAACACTGCCCCCACCAAAATGCTCTTCAACCACTTCCCACCAAACGAATGCAATTTCATCATTTTTTATCCTGGCTTTTTTATATTAGGCCGGCATAAATCGTTGCGAACCGCAGTATGCAATTCGCTCCGCCCGTTTTTTTTGTAATCCATACGCATCGTGGCGCACGTCAACAATTGTTGCATAGGTTAACATTAGCAAGTTTTACGCCGCTATTTTTTATGACAAATAAGTCAATGGGTTACGTTTGGGATGCGGCAAAAAAAACGCTGTAATGTAAAAAAACCGACATATTTCACCACAGGAGCAAAACAAAAGTGGTTCCGCATTGCTCTTGATAAATTTGCGCCGCATCAAGTTCGCCGAATTCTCATGTAGGCGACGTGCAATGGGATAAAAGTGCTTATTAGCCGAGCACAGGGTGTCTTGGCTATAGCCAATTTTGGCTGTGATTGATTATTTGCCCAGCGGCAAATAAAGCGTCATTTCAGAATCTACACAGGCCGTAAAACCATATTGCTCATAGAACGCTTTTGCGTTGGCGTCCTTGGCATCAGCGATAAGCGCAAACGCGCCGATAAGTTTTTTTAGCTTCCAGACATCGCTCTGCAGAACAGCCAATCAGCAGCCTGCCAATTCCCTTGCCCTGATGATTTTTGCTGCATGCAAGCCGGCTCATGCGAAAGCAAGGCACAGGATATCGAGGGAGCTTTTTTCTAAGGGTTTCACTCAACGCCGATACATCCACCTGGGCCGCGCTCAGACTGTAGTAACCCAGAATTTCTTCAGGGCGTTTTGTATCGATCAGCACGCGAACGATTGCCACCCCCTTTTTTGTTTGCTGAATCGCAAATTGCTTCAAATAATCATCGAGCGGGGGATCACCGCAACTGAAATTTTTACGATCATGAATCGCCGCGTCGAGCGAATGCTCTTCAAACACGCTTGACCTTACGCGCCGCCGCCGCACGTTTTAACGCAGCATTAGGTTTAAATGCACCGTCCAGCGCATTCGCAAATGCGCGAAAATCTCGCGCCGAAAATGTGACGCGCGGCTCCCGATCCAGTAATTCTTTTGCCTTTTCCTTTGCCGCTGCACGAACGAATCCCGCCATAGTCGTGCCCATCAAAACCGCGGCGCGCGCCAGCATATCCTTTTCTTCAACATCTATATTCAGGTCAAATCGGGTAAGTGTGTTCATTTACAACCCCTCATCAAAACAGTAATTTGTATACGGTGTTATACCGCATAGCATAGTGGTGCGGTGATGAGTGTCGAGGGCAATTCGAGAGCAAATCAAAGCCAAACGCAGCTGCACGGTTTGGTTTTACGGTGCGA
>JANXWW010000047.1 GCA_025350945.1 Burkholderiales bacterium | reverse complement strand
GCGCGTACCTGAGCGCGTGAGGCGAATCAGCAACGACAATTTGAACAGCGCCAAATTAAACGCGGGCAATAATAAATGCGTCAAACCATCCCACGTCAAAAAACTCACGGGCACACCAAACAACTCGACCGTCTCGCCGCGTCCGTTCGACGGTAGCCAGCCCAGGTGTACCGAGAAAAACATGATCAACACCAGGCCCACCCAAAATGTCGGTAACGAAAACCCGACAATCGACAGCGCCATGATCGCGCGACCGATAAATGAATCCGGTTTTAATCCCGCCAGCAAGCCCAGCGGTATGCCCAACACCACCGCGATAATCATCGCAAACAACGCCAGCTCAATCGTCGCCGGCAGCTTCTGCAAGATCAGTGACAATGCGGGAATATTAAACACAAACGAACGCCCGAAATCACCGGTGGAAGCGGCCCCCAGAAATGACAAATACTGAACATAAAACGGCTTGTCCAGCCCCATCGAAATGGTCGCACGCAGCCGCTCGGCTTCATCAGCCTGCGGATTCACCAGCAAATCAACCGGATTGCCAATCGCGTATACGCCCACGAATACGAGGAACGACATGGCGATTAAGACAAAGCCAGCCTGAAAGAGGCGGCGGATGGAATAGGAAAACATAGTTTTTTATTTTACGGGTTGTTCAGCATTAGCGCGATTTGCGTCATGCAAAGCATGGCTGATAAAGCAGTATTGCGGCGCGGTTTTTTATTTTGCAGGTCGTAAATCCATTGCGAGTGTGTACTGATCTGCCCGTCCCGTATAGCGCAGGCCTGCCTTGCTGGCCCACGTGCTTATTTCGTAATGCAGCGGCACGATGGCTGTGTCTTTCATGGCCACTTCGGTTGCTTGCGCCAAAAGCGATGCGCGTTTCGTATCGTCAATGGTTGCCAAGGCCGCCGCCAGTAATTGATCAACCTCGGCATTGGAATAACGCCCACGATTTGCCACACCCATGCCTTTGTCTTTATCAAATGTTGCTACCAGTGCCCGCAGTGGTGACGACGCCTCACCCGTCTCAGCACCCCATCCTGCCAGTAACAAACTGAATTCCAGCTTGCTCCCGCGCGTAAAAAACACCGAGGGCGGCATGGTTTCCACTTTGGTTTCAATGCCAATTCGCGTCAGCATTTGTGCAACGGCCTGTGCCACTTTTTCATCGTTGATGTAGCGTCCCGCGGGGCTGTGCAAGGTCACATTAAAACCGTTTGGATATCCCGCTTCGGTCAGTAGTGCTTTTGCGCTCGCCAAGTCGGGTTTTGCGGATTTTAAATTTTTGGATACGCCAAAAAATCCGTCCGGTAAAAATTGTGCGGCAGGAAATGCGTTGCTTTCCATAATGCGCGTGGTGATGGCGTTGCGATCAATTGCCTTCGACATGGCCTGTCGTACGCGCGCATCAGCCAGCGGGTTTTTGTCCATTGGTTTGCCAGCTTTATCAAACACAAACGGTGAGCCAGTTTTTCGCCCTGAATCCAGATGCAAATAGATAACGCGATTCGATATGCGATTAAACAGCGTAATTTTTTTATCTTTTGCAAGGTTGGCCAAATCAGCCGTTGGCACACCTTCAATAAAATCCGCATCACCGGAAAGCAGCGCTGCTACGCGTGCGGGCGCGCTGGTGAGAATTTTGAATGTCACTTTGCTCCAGGGTTCCTCACCTGCCCAGTAGCCGTAGTTCACTTTTAATACGATGCATTGATTGGGCACGTATTCTGCAAACCTGTAAGGCCCAGTGCCAATCGCGGCTTTGCCGGAATTGAAATCATCCGTGGTGACTTTGTCGCCAACACTTTTCGCCACAATCGGCACCGTCGCGAGATCATTTGCCAGTAAAGGGTAGGGCCCACTCGTCTTGATTACCACTGTGTATGCGTCTTTGACAATTAATTCTTTTATGCCTTTCAAGTAGGTGGCAAACGATGCCGGACTGTTTGGTACGTTCGGCGCGCGTTTGAATGTGAATACGACATCCTCTGCCGTAAAAGTTGAGCCATCATGAAATTTCACATCGCGCCGCAGCTTGAATTCCCATGTGGTGTCATCGAGCGTGCGCCACGAACGCGCCAGCCCGGGCACCAGCGCCTGTGAGGCGTCCTGTCGTATCAGTGTGTCGTACACATGCCGCATCATGCCGTTGTTGGTGGTGATATTGTGATAATGCGGGTCCATCGAGGTGATCGATGACGAAAGTGCGATGGTGATATCTTTAGCGGCTGTCGCGAGCGACGTCACGGCACAAAATACAGACGCTAGAACCTGTGTGAAACCAGCTATGCGCATAAAGCCTCCTCTTTGTTTTCATGGTGCGGCATCTTTGTGCCGTACGGGATTACACGAAACTTGCACGATATTGCCTCGCGGCTTATTATTTAACAAATGGTTTATTTTTATGTATTAAGCAATTCTCTCAATAAACTAAAAGCACCATGGCCACTATTGATGTTACGCTCCGGCAAATCCGCGCCTTCATCCATGTGGCCGAGGCAGGGAGCTTTACGCGCGCTGCCGAACGGGCACATCTCACCCAATCCACGCTCACTGCCAGCGTACGCGAGCTTGAAAAGTCACTAGGGCTATCGCTGTTTGATCGCACCACGCGTTCGGTCGCGCTCACGGCGGACGGCGCGGAATTTTTGCCGGTCGCGGTTGGACTCATTCAGGATTTTGATGCCGCCGTGCAGAGCGTTCGCGCGGTGACCGATCTGAAGCGTGGACATGTGCGCATCGCCGCCGGCATGACCATCATCACTACATTATTGGCACCGGTCATCAAAGCATTCAGCAATAATTATCCGGCAGTGCGCGTTTCCATTCGCGACGATAACGGATTCGGCGTCAACCGTCGCGTGAAAAGCGGGGAAGCAGATATCGGGGTGTCTGGTAAATACGAAGACGATCCTGATCTAACCTTCAAGCCCATTCTCAAAGACATGTTCGGCGTTGTTTGTCGTCGCGATCATCCGCTCGCCAAAGTGGATGGCCTGATAGCGTGGCGTGAACTATCCAATCACCCCTTCATTGGCTCCAGTCATGATTCGACTGTACATTCCATGGTTGCCAAAGTGGCATCACAATATGCGTTTTTTAATTCGCCTGCCTATGAAGTATCAAATCTGGCGGGCTATGAAAGTCTGCTCGAGGAGGGGCTCGGCTTCACCATTCTGACGGCGCTCGCCGCGAGCCATAACCCGGCGAAAACACTGGTCTATCGTCCCCTTACCGGCCCCGCCGTGCATCGCGACATTTGCATCATCACCCGCAAAGGCCGGTCGCTTTCACCCGCCGCAACAGCCATGGTGCAATTGCTAGAAACCAGAATGCGCACCGCGGAATTGCCGCATGGAGTATCGTTAATCGCGCCTAGAAAATCGTGACGTAACGTAAAGTAGTATTTGGACACTCGCCGCATGTCGGGACTCATACTTGAATCCGCGGCCTGCAAATCAACTCATCAGCAGCGGTGATACAGGCGGCGCTGAAAGGCCAGGGAATCGCATTGGTGCGCCGCGCATTTGTACGAAGAGATTGAATCTGGCCAACTGATACGTCTTTTGCCGAAACTGACTTGGCCTATTTCGTGGGCTTATTACGTTGTGGGAACAAGAGAATCGTTAGCTCAACCTGCCGTAGCGGCTTTTGTGGGATGGGTTGTTGCAACAGCGCGTAAAGGAGTAATTGGTTAAATTGGTTAAGCTCACGCAGCGATAAGATGGGTTTGGAGATTTGCGAAAAAAACGGCGCAGGACGCGCCGTTTTAAATTTCATTAAAATCGGCGCCTATTTCACCGGCGAATTTGCAGGTTTAAGACTCATCGCCAACGTATATTGATCTGTCCGCGGTGTGTACTTCAATTTCCTGGTTGTGGCCCAGGTTGATACTTCGTAATGCAGCGGAATCAAGCCCACATCGTCCATCACCATTTCGGCTGCGGCCTGGATCATACCTTCGCGTTTTTTCTCATCCATCGTGACGAGTGC
>JANXWW010000143.1 GCA_025350945.1 Burkholderiales bacterium | reverse complement strand
GCGCCTTCACCGGCGGGATACAAGCCGCGTGTATTTAAACTTTGCAGTGAATCATTATCTCGTTTAATGCGCACGGGCGATGAGGTGCGCGTTTCAATTCCGGTAAGAATGGCATCGTCGCGATCAAAGCCGCGAATTTGTTTGCCGAATTCTGGCAATGCTTCGCGGATGGCTTCAATCACATAACTGGGTAGCGATGGTGTTAAATCGCCTAGCAACACACCGGGTTTGTACGAAGGTTCAATTTCACCAAATTCTTTGGATGGTTTTTTACGAATAAAATCGCCCACCAATTGCCCGGGCGCGCAGTAGTCGCTGCCGCCTAATTCGTAAGCGAGGGACTCTAGTTTTTCTTGCAGTTCCACACCGGCTAAGGGCCCGCCGGGGAAATCTTCTTCGGGTGTTATGCCCACTACAATTCCCGCATTAGCGTTGCGCTCATTGCGCGAATATTGGCTCATGCCGTTGGTGACAACGCGCCCGATTTCGGAAGTCGCCGCGACCACCGTACCGCCCGGGCACATGCAAAAACTATAAGCGCTGCGACCATTCGCGCAGTGATGAACCAGCTTGTAATCGGCTGCACCCAGAATATCGTTGCGTGTATCTTCAGCAAATTTTTCACCAAAGCGCGCACGGTCAATCAAAGATTGCGGATGTTCGATCCGAAAGCCAATCGAGAATGGTTTTGCTTCGACGTAAACACCGCAATCATGCAACGCATAAAACGTATCACGCGCGCTGTGTCCTACCGCCAGCACCACGTGTGTCGCAGCGATACGCTCACCATCACTGAGCACCACGCCGCAAATATGGCGAGATTTATCGGCCCTGGTTTCAACATCAAAACTCGTCACGCGTTGCTGAAAACGAATTTCGCCACCCAACGATTCAATCGTTGCGCGCATTTTTTCCACCATAGTCACCAGCTTGAAGGTGCCGATGTGTGGCTTCGACACATACATGATTTCAGCGGGCGCACCGGCGGTAACGAATTCAGTCAGCACTTTGCGCGTTAAAAAAAACGGATCTTTAATCTGGCTCCACAACTTTCCATCGGAGAATGTGCCCGCTCCACCCTCACCAAATTGCACATTTGATTCCGGATTCAATACCGATTTGCGCCATAGACCCCAAGTATCTTGCGTGCGCTCGCGCACCGCTTTACCGCGTTCCAGCACGATCGGTTTAAAGCCCATTTGGGCGAGCGTGAGGGCAGCAAATAATCCACAAGGGCCAAGCCCAATCACCACCGGCCGCGATGGCAATATTGGCGGCGCGTGCGCAACAAATTTGTAGCTTGTATCCGGCGTGATGCCGACTTTCGCGTCCCCTGCAAAACGTTTCAGCAACGCCGCTTCGTTTTTAACTTCAACATCAATCGTATACACCAACAGAATTTCGCTACGTTTGCGAGCATCATAGCCGCGACGAAAAATGGTGACATTAACAAGTGCGGGCGCATCAATCTTTAAGCGTCTCAGGACGGCTGCTTGAATCGCGGCAGGCTGATGATTGAGGGGAAGTTTTATTTCGGTGAGGCGGAGCATGTGTATCGCACAAGAATTTAGGTCACAGCATTTTATCGCGAGTGTCGCACTTAATACTTGTACCGCAAAAAAGTGTGAATCAATTCAGGCAAAATAATAACTGCACAAATATTTCTTAATTTTTTGGAGCCACATCATGCCAACCGCCACCTGGAAAAACACCGTCATCGCCGAAGTAGAGGCAAACGAACTCGTCACCGTGGAAGGCAACCTTTACTTCCCTTTGGCGAGCGTAAAGCCGGAACACATTCGCGTAAGCACGCACCAAACCGTGTGCCCGTGGAAAGGCGCGGCGAGTTATTACGATGTGGTAGTTGGCGGCGAGGTTAACGCAAATGCGGCGTGGTATTACGCGACGCCAAAAGATGCGGCGAAAGAAATCACCGGGCGTGTTGCGTTTTGGAAAGGTGTGTTAATAAAATAATCCGCAAGGCAAATGGCTGGAGAGCCAATATTCATGCGGCTCTTCAGGCATCGCTTATAGCGTGCTGCGCGGCGAATGCCATATAGCGTTCAAACGCAATTTTTGCCATTTCGCCTATCGGCAACGGTCGCGATTCGTAGCGAATGCAGGGTGTTACCTTGCCAAAGTTGCCAGTGTTAAAAATCTCTTTTGCCATCATTAATTCTTCTGGTTTCACGCTGCGTTCGTCCACTGCAATATGGGCTTCAGCCAAGAGTTTGATCACACGCGCCCGCGTGATGCCAGCGAGAAAAGTACCGTTGGCGATTGGTGTGGTGAGTTTGCCATCCGCACTGACGAAAAAAATATTTGATGTGGCGAATTCGGTAACGTGACCTGCGCTATCCAGCATCACCGCATTGTCAAACCCGCGCGCCTTGGCATCCTTCAACGCACGCGTACTGTTGGCGTATAGGCTCGAAGCCTTCGCATCGGTGGGGGCCATGGATGCGTCTGGTCGTCGCAGCGGTGACAGGCATGCCGAGAAACCCGCAAATGTAGGCATGGCGGCAACAAATAATGTGAGCGCAAAACCGGTTTTGCTGACTTCCGGAATTAACAAACCTTCCGTCGCAAACACCAGCGGGCGAATGTACAGCTCGGCATCTTTGGGAAAAAGTGCGATGCCTTGCTTGACGAGCACCCTCATTTCAACAACGGTATGCGGGCATTGCATACCCAATTTTTCGGCGGATGAAATAACGCGCGCAAGATGCAAATCCAGATCAGGCACCCAGCCGCGAATGGATCGCGCGCCATCAAATACGGATGAGCCCAGCCATACGCTGTGATCCATCGCACCAAAAATCGGTGTGTTGCCTTCCGACCAAATTCCATTGACGTAGGTTCGATACATGATTTATTTTTCGCTTTATGTGGTGGCTACACTATTGCAGCAGCGCTCATAGAATTTCAGCGGTGAAATGTGGCGATATCCTGCAACGATTTTCGTTTAATGTCAGGCACCAGCACATCACTGGCCGGGTAGCCCACCACCATCAGCACAAACGGTTTTTCGCTATCAGGTCGCCCCAGAATCTGGTTTAAAAATTTCATCGGACTTGGCGTGTGAGTGAGCGTGGCCAGGCCTGCATGATGAAGTGCGGCGATCAGTAAACCAGTCGCAAGGCCAACAGATTCAACCGGATAATAATTCTTGAGCTTTTCACCATCACGGCCGATGGAATATTTCTGGCTAAAAACGGCGATCAATACGGGTGCTGTTTCCAGAAAAGGCTTCTCCGCATCCGTGCCCAAAGGTGCCAGCGCCTGCAGCCAATCATCGGGCGCACGATGGCTATAGAATTCGCGCTCTTCTTCCTCGGCGCCTTCGCGGATTTTCTTTTTGAGTGCGGTATTTTCAACCACTGAAAAATACCAGGGCTGGCGATTGGCACCACTGGGGGCTGCGCCTGCGGTAAGAATG
>JANXWW010000376.1 GCA_025350945.1 Burkholderiales bacterium | reverse complement strand
TTGACCCAAGCCCAACTGAATCGAATTCAGCATAAACACAACCACACCCCGCGTAAATGTCTTGGCTTTCTAACCCCTCACGAGGTAGCATTCAAATGCCCACCGCGTGTCGCCTTTCGAACTTGAATCCGGGTTTTTGCTTATTAAAGCTTGCCAGTGCTTGAGTTCTGGTCCCTAACGGCTAGACGTTATTGATAGATTGGCGCACTCCAATAGCGTGACGGCGAGATTTTCAATTGAGGCGGTGATTCCCAATTGCTGCTCTTGAATCTTGCGGTTATTCCAAATAAAAAAATCCGTCGCGCCGTCAGGCTCGCCGAGTGCCGCGTAAACGCTGGGCATAATCGGTACGTGATCACCATACCAGCACAGTAAGCCTGGTGCAGAAGTTGATTCGAGATACGAGCGTAAATTGCCAAGCATCGTATTCGCATTGCGCAAATGGCGCACGTAGACGGCGAGCTCATCACAGCCAGATGGCAAGGGTGTGGAAAATAATGCCGCCGACTCTTTAGCCGCCACCTTTTCCCAATGCAGCGGGCCATGATTTTCCATCGTGATGACAAAAATAAACGTTGGCTTGGTTGCATCCTGCAATACAGATTTCACTTTTTCGCCGAGTGCAATATCGCCAATGTAGGGGCCAAATTTATCCGTATTGTTAAATGCTTTTACGTCAATAAATTCATCAAATCCCAGCTTTGGAAAAACGTGATCTCGCGTATAGAAGCTTGCCGGATACGGATGCACGCAAACGGTTCGATAACCCAATTTTTTTAAGAATGTGGCGACGGTAGGCACGCTTTGCAACGCTATTTTTCGATACGGGTTGAAGCGATGCACGCCCAGCGTTTGTGGATTCAATCCTGACAAAAACGCAAACTCGGTGCGCACCGTGTTCGCTCCCCATGCGGCGACTTCCACGCGCCCACTCACTGCCGCACTCGCGATGGTTTTATCCCATTCGCTCATCACAGAACGATCAAGGCCCGCGAAAATCCGACGCGCATCAAAGAATGATTCGCTTTGCACCACGATGATGTTGGGTAAATTTTCTTTAGTATTTGGATTTGGCTTTGGTTCCGATTTTGGTTTGTTAAAGCGCGAATTGAATGCAGCAACATCAATTGGCTTACGTTCTTCAACGCGATAGCGCATGAGAAACGCCAAAAGTCCTAAGCGTTTTAGATCGTAGTTCGGTGCAAACGTGACAGCGAGTGCGTCGGTATTTGCAAGCATGACAAGCACTATTGCGGCAATAAACAGCGCCACACAAATGAGTAAAAACGCCGTTATCGAAATGATCTGAGTAATTGACGGCTCAAACATCAAACCAAAATACATGGCTGCAACAAATGCCAATAACGCCGCCGCCGCGCGCCATGCGCCCATGAACGGCAGATACAGGCGCGGGTGTTTTAGCGCATCCAGAAAGTATTCGAAATCCTGATAAATAAACGGCTCGCGCAGCGAGTGTGCTTTGGCGTTGCTTACCAGCACAAGCAGCAGCACGCCTGTTATCACCATCGCGCTAACAAAATACGGACGCTGAAAAATCGCCAATTCGACTGCGTAAAAAGCAGTAAAGATACCAATGTGAATCGCCCATGCGCGCCATGCGCGACCGCGTAGTGGAGGGCGCGGACTGAGCAATTGTTCTATTACGACTGACAATGCCAGGCCGATAATAAATGGCAACAATATTTGATAAGCCAAGCGGGTCAGCCGCTAAAACCAAAAAACTTCACGAGCCGCTGCGCCACGCCAGCCGGTGCCACGGCCAGATACCAACAACCAAAATTAAGCGGAAATGGAAAGCTGATGCGGGCGTGATTGCGTTGAAGGCGACGTTTGATAAAGTGCGCCGCTTTTTCTGCCGTCCACAGCATGGGTTTGGCACCCGGCATTTCATCGCACATAAGGGACTCCACAAATCCTGGCATCACCACATTGACCTCAACACCATCTGCAGCCACACCGCCACGCAGCGCCTCGCCATAGGCCTTGATAGCCGCTTTGCTCGCGCAATAGCTTGGTGTAACAGGTAAACCAAAATAGCCGGCGAGTGAGCTGAACAACGCGATCTGGCCGCGCTTGCGTTCGCGCATGCTGGGCATGACAGCATCTGCTACAGCGATGACGGCTTTGATATTGATATCAATCAGCGCATCAATTTCACGCCAGATTTCGCCCGCATGGTTGGGGCCGGTATTGATATTGATACCGGCGCAAGGAATAACCAGATCAAGCGGCGCGGTCGCGTTGGCGATATGCACCCAGACGACGAGTGCATCGATATCTCTAACATCGATAACTGACGTTTCAACGATTGACCCGAGACCTTCGCAACGAGCGGCAATGGCGGTGAGTTTCGCGGCATCGCGCCCTTGCAAAAATAATCTGACCCCGCTCGCTGCATAGGCAAGTGCTAACGCGCCACCGATTCCGCCAGTCGCACCCGTGATCAAAATATTTTTTGGCGCGATCAAAGCAATGCCTCCAGCGGAGAACGTGCGGACTCTAATACGCGCACGCTATTCGCCACCGCCAATTCAATTCCAGGTGCTGAATAAAATCCGCCGTTAATTTGTGTGGTGTGAATTAATGTGTTGCGAAATTGCCTGAAGAATGGCGCATCAGGTGGCGTGCCCTCGCGCCAAAATTGATCGAGTGTGCCACGAAAGGTGAGCCCTTCAATATTGTAGAGCGGGTTGCTCAGCGCGATGGTTGGGCAATTATGGCCGAGTGAGGATAAGCCTACCGTGCTATTCACTGTGATCAAGCCTCGCGCTTTTTGCAGCATGACATCCAAATCGCCACTCTCCAGATAATCAGTTCGACCCATGCATTGAAACTCGGTTTCGAGTTTTTTTATCAGACGAGGATAGTTTACAAAACCGGTATCCAACGGATGATTTTTAATCACCAGACGCGCGTCAAATGGTGCATGGCGTGCAAATGATGCCATCGTGAGTTTAATCACTTCACCCATATCGTCAAACGGCGAGTGATCGCGAATCTGCGTATCGCTATCGAGCTGCAACGGTAGCAAATAGAAGGGCGCGTTACTGTTCAGCATGCGCTTAATTGTTTCACGATCACGTCGCTTGTAGAGCGGCATTTTCGCAAAGCGCTGGCCCCACCCCGCGTATTCCAATCCCGATATAACCGGCCGATGCGTGCGATAACGCGGGAACATCATCGGGTTGGCAATGTTCGATAAGTGATACGCCATGTCGTGCAGCGCCCGTGTGCCTAACGTTGCCGCAAACGGCTGACCGTTGCCATAGTCCGCTATGGATTTCGCGGCCTCGCGAATCCAGGCGGGGTCGCGCGGAAAGAGAGAATTAGCGTTGACGCCGTTACGCTCAAGCGTGACCCAATAGGGCCGAAAATAACCTTCTTCAAAAACGTGGGCACGAATATTTTTACGCTTCGCAATTTCAATAGCAGGTTGATGAATGGGGCGGCGGTCACCGAACAGCAAAATATCGGTGATGTTATTTTCATGAATTTTCTCATTCAGAAAACCGGGCAGCGAATCAAGCTTCTCGCGAAATGCCCATGCTGCACGCTGCCCCCAATATGCCGTGTCACCACTGTTGAAATTGATGCGAAAAATGCGATGACCCTTCTTGACTAATTGATCGCTGAGCTTCGCAAAAAATGGCGTGTTCACACCTTGCAAAAATAAAAAACTGCGTTGCTCCCCACGCTGTTGCACTATGACGCGCCTTGTTCAAGACGCAATAAAAACGCATCGACTGCCTGGAAATGTTGATCCCATGTTGTCGGGCAAAAGGATTTGATGCGTTGCAATTGGGCCGTGCGTGCAGCGCTTTGCGGATGTGTGTAATCAGCGATGATTTCTTGCCACCTTTTGCCATCAAGTGGCTCAATGTACTCCGGCACATCACCCGCGATTTCACGAAACACCGCCAGATCGCTTGCGATCACCGGTACGCCAATCGACAGGGCTTCTGTAATGGGCATGCCGTAGCCTTCGGCGAATGACGGAAACAGCAGCGCCTGCGCGTGATGCAAATAGGTGGCGAGTTGTTCGTCGCTGCATGATGGAAGTTCAATCACGAATTGTTTAAGTTGAGTGGTGCGTTCAAGCAAATCCACCACGTTTTCGCATTCCCAACCGCGTTGCCCGATTACCACCAATTTAGGCGCTGATTTTCCCATCGTCTCAACCAAACGTCGCCAGATTTGCAGCAGCATCCAGTGATTTTTTCGTGGCTCGATGGTGCCAAGAATCACGAAATAGGGCGCGCTGATCGGCCGGACCTCCAACGCTTGATCGGGAATGCCGCCCGCCAATAATGCAACCTGGCTGGGTGGCATCGGCAGGCGATGACCGCGCCCAAAATTTTCCAGTACCTTCAGCGTGTGTTGCGAATTGGCGATGATGCCGGCGCTGATTTTGATTGCACATTTCATGCGAGTGACGTGCTTTTCGCGCTCGCCAGGCCGACAATATTCAGGATGCGTGACCGGTATCAAATCGTGTATCACCACGATAGGCTTGGCGCCTAATTGTCGGAGCGACCACGCATAGTTTTTGTCCTCCAGCCCCATATGGCCCGTATTGAAAACATAGCTGCCGCGAATATCGGCAGCCTTCATCATCCAGCGCCACAAAAACGCTTTTGCGATTGCGCTGAAACCTATTTTTTTAAACGGCAGCGATCTATCGGCAAGTGCCGCAAACAGTTTCACGGAATCTTGCTCAGATAATCTCGCGCTAAACGGCCCCAGACTCAACACCGCTCTGGATTGCTGCGCATAGTGGCTTATGTATTCCAGGCTCACGCGATCAATTCCGGTCGGGAGCTGTCCCTTCAAGCGGCGATAAAGGAGCCGCGTAATATCGATGAGAATTTTTGACAAAGGGTACTTGTGTGTCGATAAAGTGTCGGTGGAGTATTGTCGGTCATTGGGTCTCTGGCAGCTTGTCGCTAAACCGCGACGAACACCAATGATCAATTGTTCTGTTCCAATATATAGCGCTTGCTCAAGAGTGGTAGGACACAAAGTCTCCGATACAGATTATCGCCTAAAAAATGTGCATTTTTGATGGTGTATAAATGTGCTGGGGTGTGATTCTCTGGCATATGCTGTTTTTGCCGCGAAAAAAAAGAACGTTAATGTAGTGGCAACGCGGGTAATTCGCGGGCTTCCGTGGTGTCGCCTAATTTCACGTAAAATTTGCTAATTCGTAAAGCGGTTATTTTCGCGAGCTTACGGCAGTTTTGTCTGGCAATAACCAGTACCGGTATCTTTCCCAATGAATAACACTAAAAATGGCTTACCCATGATTTCATTTGCTCGCTTTCGAGCTGTTGTACTTGTTTCCGTTTTAGCCGCATTTGGTATTGTTTTCGGCGGTTGCGCATACATTCCCACAAGCGGCCCCAGCGTTAAGGAGGTCAATACCAGCGCGGCCACTGGCGCGATCCAGCTTGTGGATGTGGATGCGTCCATAGTGCAACAATTGGTTACCCATCGCAGGCAAAAACTGTTTTCTGAAAGCCTTACTGCCGAGATCCAAAGCGGCTATCGTGTTGGCGCAGGCGACGTGATTGAAGTCTCGATCTGGGAAGCGCCTCCTGCAACTCTTTTTAGCAACAGCTCGGTTGATCCGCGCACGCAATCGTCTACTCGTGCAGTCACGCTCAGCGATCTGCTGGTGGACGGCGAGGGCACTATCCGTATTCCGTTTGCAGGCCGCGTGCAGGCCTCCGGTCAAACCTTGGGCGCGATTGAGACCGAGATCGTCAAGCGATTGACAGGCAAGGCAAACCAGCCTGAAGTGTTGGTGCGGCTGGTGAAAAATACGTCGTTGAATGCCACTGTTGTCGGCGAAGTCAATACCAGCGTGCGATTCCCGCTTTCGCCCAGCGGCGAAAAATTACTGGACGCGATTGCAGCGGCAGGCGGCGTGCGCCAATCAGTTAACAAAATCACCATTCAGCTCACGCGCGGCAAAGACGTATTCGCCATGCCGCTCGATTCCATCATTCGTGACCCGCGCCAAAATGTGCCGCTGATTCGTGGCGATGTTGTTACGGCACTTTATCAAACCAACAGCTTTACAGTGCTGGGTGCCACTGGGAAAAATGAAGAAGTGCCATTTGAAGCGCAGGGAATCTCTCTCGCACAAGCGCTGGGTCGCAGCGGTGGTCTGCAAGATTCGCGTTCAGATGCGCGCGGCGTTTTCATCTTTCGGTTCGAGCCTAAACCCGCGCTTAAATGGGCCACTGAGCCCGTCACCACGGCGGACGATCTGGTGCCCGTGGTGTATCGGATTGATTTAAAGAATCCGAACAGTTTCTTCGTGATGCAAGGCTTTGCGATCAACAATAAAGATTTGCTATACGTTTCCAACGCACCCGCAGCCGAGCTGCAAAAATTCCTGAACGTGGTTTTCTCGGTGGCTTATCCGTTGCTTAATGTGGTGCAGGTGACGAAGTAAATTTAGCTGCATGGGTCGACAGTTTTTTTGAGATGAGCCGGCTATTTTTCAAGATCAGGAATTTTTGATGGTAGATGTACCCGCTGTTATTTTAGCTGGAGGCCTCGGTACTCGTCTTCGTGAGGAGACTGATGTACTGCCAAAACCAATGGTTGAAATTGGTGGGCATCCCATTTTATGGCACCTGATGAAGCACTACGCATCTTATGGAACAAAAGAGTTTGTGATCTGTCTTGGATACAAGGGTGAGGTCATAAAAGAGTTTTTTTTGAACTATCGAACTCATCAAGGCAGCTTGTCCGTAGATATATCGACGGGTAAATGCACAATGCATGAGGCGGAAAGCGGCGACCGCTGGACTGTTCATCTTCTAGACACTGGCGCAAACACCATGACCGGCGGTAGAATAAAACG
>JANXWW010000362.1 GCA_025350945.1 Burkholderiales bacterium | reverse complement strand
GCGCATGGCTCCATGCCGGAGCAGGGTGAGAACGCGATTTTGAAAATGAATAAAGTGATTTCGAAACTTGATGGCTTTGATTGGAAGCATCATTGCGGCATCGATTGTCATCCGGTGATGGGCGCGCCGACCATGAATGTGGCCACCTTACACGCGGGCTTAAATACGAATTCCGTGCCTGATTCGGCGCGTCTCACCGTCGATATGCGCACTGTGCCGGGCATTGAGCATGCGCATCTGTGCGCGTCCGTGCAGGCGTTGATTGGCGATATCGGCCGGGTGCGCAAAATTGTTGATACGCCAGCGCTTTATTCAGAGCCCGATGAATGGATTGAAAGTGTGTTTGAAATTGCGGCACCGTTTGTGGGTGCAAAACCCACACCGAAAACGATCATGTTTTCAACCGATGGCGCTGACATGAAACGCGGCTACGCCGAAATGGGCAACGGCAGTATTCCGGCCGTTATTATCGGCCCGGGCGAGCCATCCATTGCACATCAGATTGACGAATGGTGTTCGATCAAACGTCTGGAACAATCGGTGGACATGTACGAGACGATGATGCGCGATTGGTGTGGCATTTGATTTATCAAACTGAAATCGCCATCTTGATCGCGAGCGCCACGAGGAACACCATAAATATTTTTTTGAGCACGAGCACCGGTAATTTGTGGGCGAGTTTTGCGCCTAATGGCGCGATCAGGAAGCTGGTAATGGCAATGCCGACGAACGCAGGCAAATACACGTAACCCCAACTCCACGGCGGCAAATTGTGATCCATCATGCCGGTCACCACATAGCCCACTGTGCCGGCCAACGCGATCGGAAAACCAACGGCGGCGGACGTGCCAATCGCTTCATGGATTTTTACATTGCACCACGTCAAGAGTGAGATGGTGAGTACCGCACCGCCAATGCCTGCTAGGCTTGACACAAAGCCCATTAGAGCGCCGAAGCTAATGAGCCCAACCGTCTGTGGCAATGCGCGATTGGCTTGTGGCTTGATGCTGAAGAGTAATTGCGCGGCCAAAAATAAAATAAAGCCGACAAAAAAATATTTCAAAAATGTGGTGCTCGAAAAATACGCAAACACGGTGCCAAATATTGTGCCCAGCAATATGCCGGGCGTCATTTTTTTAACCACATGCCAATTCACCGCGCCATGCGCGTGATGGGTGCGCGTACTGGCATACGCGCCGGGCAGAATAGTCGCCATTGAGGTGGCCAGCGCCATGTGAATCACATGCTCATTCGAGTAGCCCAGCTTGATAAATATGAGTGACAAAATCGGCACCATTACCGAGCCGCCGCCAATACCGAGCAGGCCGGCGAAAAAACCGACAAAAATACCGACGGCTAAATAAATCAGCAAATAGGTGGGGTCAATGGGCATGACGGCGCAGTCGGGTGCGATTCAGCTAGTCAACGACTGAGCGAATCAATTAGCCAAGCAGTTTGATAATAGTTTTCCACTCATTCGCTTTTACCGGCGTGATGGACAGCCGATTGCCGCGCTGCAAAATCACCATTTCTTCCAGTGACAGAATGCTGCGCATCTCCGCCAACGAGAGCAGACGTGTTTTTTTGGCGAGCTTTACGTCAACCAACATCCAGCGCGGTGTTTCTGGTGTGGCTTTCGCATCAAAATACTTTCCCTTCTTCTCAAACTGTGTTGGATCGGGATAGGCGGGCGATGACACTAATGCTCGCCCCGCGATCCCCGGCTCTGGGCACGATGAGTGATAAAACAAAACATCGTCACCGATCTTCATTTGATCGCGCATGAAATTTCGCGCGAGATAATTGCGCACACCAAACCACGGCACCGTTTGATTTTTTGCTTTTACCAGATCGTCAATCGAGAATTCTGCTGGTTCAGATTTCATCAGCCAGTAGGCCATATGCGCGAGTTTTCCAAAATGAAGTGATGATAAAGATTATGCAGCGCGATGCTTTCGGCAGTTTTGATGCAGGTCAGGTTGCACTACCTTGCGCGATAATTTTATGGGATTTGGTGCAGAAGTAAATATAAATACCACGGCATTGTGCCAAGGCGTTGCAGCATGTCGCGTCATACGTTTGAGGGTTCGCTCGGGGCCGCACGCTTGAACGCTAGGGTTCAAGTAGGAGACCGACCGGATACCATTAGGTGCGTCCACGTGGGACGCTCACACAAACATCGCTTGGGCCAGAATCCATCGACAAAAGTCTATTGGTTCAAAGGATGTAAACCCCAAGCGAACTCTCAAACATATGCAAATAAAATTTACCGCTGATGTTTGCTTAAAAACAGAAAGTCAAAAAAGTTTTTCTTGTTCAGAAATTGCTTTTTCAATCACGTTCTCAAGTGATTCTATTTTACGCCTCACGAACTCGGCGTCAATGGAATTATTTGTGTTTTTTGCGAAACTTGTTTGAGCGCTTTGCGTATCGCTGTTTTTATTCGTCCCCGACACCAGCAACTGCAAATAATCGTGCGCGATGTTGAGTGCAGCCATGATGGCGATGCGCTCGTTACCCACAATTTTTCCGCCATCGCGGAGTTCTTTCATTTTTTTGTTAAGCAATTCGACTGAGGCGAGCAATTGCCGCTCCTCGCCGTGCGGCGCGGCCACGCGAAATTCGCGGCCCATCACATTGATGGTCACACCTTTTGAGGTGCTGCTGGTTTCTTTGCTGACTTTTGGTTCGCGTGCGGTGCTCATGAGTTTGCAATCACGGGTAAAAAAATCACGGACGCGGCGCCTCAGCCTCGGGCAATTGCGCGATCAAGGCTTCAACCCGTGTTTTTGTCTGGTCGAGTTTTTCGGAAAGGCGCTTTACTTCGTCAGACTTCATTGCAATAGTTTGGCGCAATTCGCTGTTCTCCGCGCGCAGGCGATGAAATAGCGTAACGAAATTATTCAGCTTTTCTTCAAAACGAGAAATGTCGGCTTCCATAAAAAGAATGTAGCGGAAAAAGGTGAGTAAAGTCAAATAGTAAGACAAGATTTTGAAGGTTTTTTCGAATTTGTGCGGAACCTCATATTTTCCTGTTTAAGTCCGGGCGATGATGTAATGTTATAAAGCTGGAAAACCTCCTAAAACGATTATCAGCAGGCTTGATTTTTCAAGTCGCATTTGGTCCTATGCCCTCATTTTTTAAATGCTGCCTCCTATAACAACCGAACCCGGTACGCAACTTGCTGCACTCGATGATGTGGCCGCGTCAGCGGTGCATTTGCGACTGTTGACGGACAACATGCCTGCGCTCATTGCGTACTACAACGTAAAGGATTTGCGCTGCCAGTTCGCAAACGCGGCGTACGCTAAAACATACGGTTTTGATACCCAATCGATTGTCGGTAAAAATGTTCGCGAGATCATTGGTGAAAAAGCGTTTCGCACGATTCGCCCCTATATCGAGCGCGCGTTTGCGATGGAGCGTGTCAGCTACGAGCGCGCACTGGTCACCCCTGATGGCCAGGATCGAATTATTGAGGTCAACCTGATTCCGCACGTCGGTGCGGAGGGTGCTGCGCTGGGTACATTTGTGATGATTAATGACGTCACCAAATTTCGCCTTGCTGAAAGCGCGGTGCGTGAATCGGAGGAGCGATTTGGCAAGTTTGCCGATGCGTCCAATGAAGCAATCGTGTTTTTTGAAGACGGCTTTGTCACCGATGTGAATGAGGCGGCGACGCGAATGGCGCGTACCGCCCGGGAAAAAATGCTTGGCTGTTCGGTGCTCGATTTTATTGCGCCCGAATGCAGGGAAACAGTGGCTCATCATATTCGTTCCGGCTACGAGCAGCCGTATGAGGGCGCGGTGGTGCGTGCCGACGGCACCATCATCGCAGTTGAATTGGTTGGCAAGGCAATCATGTACAAGGGCAAAACCTTGCGCATGACTATTGTGCGCGACATCCGTGACCGGAAAGAAACCGAGGCGCGCATACATTTTCTTGCCCACCACGATCCGCTCACGCGCTTGCCGAATCGCGCGATGTTGATGGAGTGCCTTCATACCTTGGTCGAGTCCGCGCGACGACAATCAAAGCAGGTGGCGGTGCTGTTTGTTGATCTTGATAATTTCAAAACCGTTAATGACTCGTTGGGCCACTTTGCAGGCGACGAGCTGTTGAAGCGCGTGGCTGAGCGATTAAAACATTCGGTTCGATCAACGGATTTGGTAGGCCGATTGGGCGGCGATGAATTTTTGCTGGCGATGACGGATTTGAACGCACCGGAAGAGGTCGTGCCTGCCGTAGAAAAAATCGCTGAGTTGATCAAGGAACCTTTTTCACTCGAGGGCGAAGTATTCACCGTGTCGTGCTCGATTGGCATCAGTATTTTCCCGAAAGATGCGGATACGCCTGACATGCTGATCCGCAACGCGGATGCAGCAATGTATTTCGCCAAGGATCGCGGACGCAGCAATTTTCAATTTTTCACGTCGAGCCTACAGCAGTCCGCGCATCACGCGTTAGCGCTCGAATCGGGTATTCGTAAAGCGATCAAGCAAGTTGAATTTGTACTGCACTATCAGCCTGAAGTGCTGGCAAAAACCGGTGCCATTACCTCAGTTGAAGCGCTGGTTCGCTGGCAACATCCGGATCTCGGCTTACTTGGGCCGGATAAATTTATTCCGTTGGCGGAGAGCCGCGGTTTGATTGTGCCGCTCGGTCAATGGGTTATTAACGAGGCAATTCGCCAGGCTCGTGAGTGGCTCAATCTCGGCGTACGCGTGCCGGTGGCGGTTAATTTGTCGGCCGTGCAATTCAAGCAAAAAGGGTTGGTGGAGGATATCGCGGCGTGTCTCGCCAGGCATCACCTGCCGGGTGAATTGCTGGAGCTGGAATTGACGGAAAGTTTGTTCATGGAGGATGTTGCTGCCGTCACCAAAACGCTAAACGAGCTTAAAGATTTGGGTGTCACACTGGCGATGGATGATTTCGGCACAGGCTATTCTTCGCTCTCATATTTAAAACGTTATCCGATCGACAAAATCAAAATTGATCGCTCGTTTATCCGTGATATTCCCAACGATAAGGATGATATCGCGATCACGATTGCGATTATTAATCTGGCTGAAAGTTTGGGCTTAAGAGTGGTGGCAGAAGGCGTTGAAACCACTGAGCAGGCCGAGTTTCTTGAATATCATCATTGCGATTACATCCAGGGCTATTTGATATCGCGCCCGTTACCACCAGCAGAAATATTAAGCTGGCTGCGCAAACGTTATTGATGGCGTTAGTTGCAGTTACGTGGAACGACGTATCTGCTCGCGTAGAATACGGTGCGTTAAAGGTGCTTTTTCATTTTCATTAAATGAGCAAGTTAAACGGGAAGCGTGTGCTTGCGCCAGAAGTTTGGCGTGAAAACCATGCACTGCCCCCGCAACGGTGATTGGGATGTTTCGATTCAGCACCACTGGACGGCACTTTTGTCTGGGAAGGGAGTCGAAACCGATAGTAGTTTGCTTATCAGCCCATCAGTCCGGATACCGGCCTTTTTCAAAACAAGCGTGACATTGTGTCGTGCCGGTGTGTAGTGGCCCGTTTTGGCTATGCCGCAACATGAACTCTCACGCGACTTGCGGGGACGCTCGTCGCTTTAATGAAAACTTCTCATGAAATCCAAATACAAAAAAACCAGGCCCAAGCTTTCTGTCGTGGCGTACGTGATCGCGACCCTACCTTTACCGTGCGTGGTTTGTGCGCAGTCTTTAGAGTTGAAGCTGGATTCCGTACTCAACAATATTTTGATCACGGCCACACGCATGCCCTTGGCCGAAGATGCCACGCTGGCGCAAACCACGGTCATCTCCCGTCGCGATATTGAGGCAGCGGGCTCTTCAAGCCTGATAGAACTATTGCAGCGCAGAGCGGGCGTTGAAATTCGTTCCACTGGCGGTGCGGGTCAACCCTCAGGCGTATTTATTCGCGGTGCCAGCGCGCAACAAACGCTGGTGTTAGTCGACGGCCTGCGCCTGAGCTCGGCCACATCGGGCGGTGCTGCATTCGAAAACATCGCGCTCGATTTGATTGAGCGAATTGAAATCGTGAAAGGTCCGATGTCGGGGCTGTATGGATCGGACGCTATCGGCGGCGTGGTGCAAATTTTTACGCGTGGTTACGCCAAGCCTAGATTGACCGCCGAGCTGGGCTTGGGCTCGAATTCAACGCTCGCATTCAACACCGGTTTTTCGGCGGTTGAAGGCAAAACTTCCATGACCATCAATGCGGGTTATCGGGAAGTGGCAGCGCGCTCGGCCAGTAACGCCAACGCATCATCGTCAACCTACAATCCGGATCGCGACCCCTACGATAATAAGCATGTGCTGTTGAAAGTGGCGCACACCTTGTGGCAAGGCGAAGTGCTGTCTGCGAGCGCGTGGCAGTCGCAGGGCCGCACCAAATTTGACGATGGTCCGACGGGCAATCCATCGAACAAACAAACGCTGTCCGGCCTACAAGCGGCATCCGAAAATAATTTCGCGAGTTTCTGGAAATCGAATTTACGATTTGGGCAGACCATTGATGACATCGATATTCAATCCAGCTTTCCCGGACAATTTAGAACCAAACAAAATCAGCTCGTGTGGCAGAACCAGTTTTCAACGCCAGTCGGCGCATGGTTGCTGGGTTATGAGTGGCTGGGGCAACGTGTTTCCGGCTCTACCGCCTACGATAAAAGCAAGCGCAGCACGCAATCGTTTTTTGTTAGTGTGAATGAAAGTATCGATCAGCAACGCTTGAGTGCCAGCGTCAGGCGAGATCGCGAAGATCAGTTCGGCAGCCGCACCACTGGCTCAGCTTCATACGGCATTCAGCTATGGACGGACGAGCTGGTTTATATCAGTTATGGCGAAGCGTTTCGTGCGCCGTCGTTCAATGATCTTTATTTTCCGGGCTTTAGCAATCCCAGATTGCGTCCTGAAAAATCGCGAAATGTTGAATACGGCTGGCGTGTTACTAAGCCGGAATATCGTTTGAATCTGGCGATTTTCGATAACCAAATTGACGACCTGATTGCATTTGATTTTGCCACTAGCGCGCCGCTTAATATTCGCCGTGCACACATCAAAGGTGTTGAGGTTTCCACCGACTTTGCGTGGGGCGGATTTAACTGGCGCGGTGCCGTTACCGTGCAACGGCCAGTAGACGGCGACACCAATAAACAACTTCGCTCACGTGCAAAACAGTTTGGTTCACTTGCCGTTTCGAAGACCTGGGACAAATGGGATGTCGCGGTGGACGTGAGTGGCAACGGCAAGCGATTTGATTCGGGCAACGAAGCGATGAGCTCTAAATTGCCTGGCTACACATTGCTCGGTGGTAGCGTGCGTTATCGCGTTGACAGCCGGTGGACGCTTGAATTAAGCGGACAGAATTTAACGGGTCGTAACTATGAGCTCGCGCGTGGCTACAACACGCCGGGACGAAATGTGTTTTTCAATGTGAAGGTGACGGCGTATTGAGCACGGCGCATAGAGTTGAAAGGCTCGCAGGTCACGCGGCGTTGCTACGTGACATCGGTATATAAATTACGGGAAAGTCAGGTAGCGAAGCTACCTGACCTACAAACCCCACCTGTCCTACGCAATGCGAAGATTTATTTAAGCCGCTTCTTTCGGTTTCTTTACAGCAGGCTTTTTAGTAGCGGGTTTCTTTGCTGCTGGCTTTTTGGCCGCCGGTTTTTTGGCGGCTGGTTTCTTCGCCATTGGTTTCTTTGCGGCAGGTTTTTTGGCGACAGGTTTCTTAGCAATAGGTTTTTTTGCTACGGGCTTCTTGGCTTTCACTGGTTCCGCCACTTCCTCAACCTTTGCCTTTGCTTCGCGTTTCGGTTTTGGATATTCCAGTTTGCCCTCTTGCCATAATTCTTCGAGCTTGTAGTATTCGCGCACCGCAGGCTGCATGATGTGCACGACGATATCGCCACAATCGACCAGCACCCATTCGCCAGTGCCTTCGCCTTCGCTGCCGATAATGTCGTAGCCCGCTTCTTTGACTTTTTCGATCACGTTATTCGCGAGCGCTTTCGTCTGCCGCGTCGAGTCGCCGCTGGCAATCGCGATGTAATCAAAAACAGAGGTGATTTTCATCACATTGACGAGCTGAATATCGCGCGCTTTTATATCTTCGAGCGCATCAATAACAACAGTGGTTAAAGGTTTCTTGGCCATCGTGGGTGCTGCCTTTTATAAATGAGTCAAACCAGAATTGGTTATTTAATACAGTTTATGTTTCTTAATATAGTCGCAAACCGATGCGGGAACCATCGCCCGGATCGATTCATGATTGGCGATTGCTGCGCGTACGGCGGTGGACGAGATCGGTGGAGGGGATGCCTTGAGTAAAGTCCATGCGCCAGATGAAGGTAGCGATGATCCGGGACTTAATTTGCGCGGAGCCATTTCTGTTGCAAATTCTGCACTCATGCCGACGACAGACTCCACGCCACCGCGCATGATAACCGCAAAATTGGTCAGCGAGAGTAATCCACGCCATTGATGCCATGTATCGAGTTTGGCGAATGCATCTGAACCAATCAGCCACACGAACGGCATATCCGGCCCGTGCAGGCTGCGCATTTCAGTCAGCGTATCAAAAGTGTAGGTTGGACCTTCGCGCCGCAGTTCACGTTCGTCAATTATCACCGCCGACGCGCTATCAGACGACGCAAATGCCGCAAACGCCAAGCGCAGCATGGCAACACGATGTTCGGGCGACGCAAACGGCACGCGACCGCGCTGATAAGGATTGCCCGCGGGTAACGCAATTAGGCGTTCAATGTTTAATTCCACAAGAGCGGCGCGCGCCATGGCCACATGTCCCAAATGCACGGGATCAAAAGTACCGCCGAAGAATACGATGGGTAAACTTGGTTTCAAATCTTAGCGCTAGGTTATATCGTAACGTTATCTACGGATTTGCCCATCGCCAAACACCACCCATTTTTGCGAGGTCAATCCTTCGAGCCCCACCGGGCCGCGCGCGTGGAGTTTGTCGGTGGAAATGCCGATCTCGGCACCGAGACCGTATTCAAAACCGTCGGCAAATCGCGTTGATGCATTTACTATCACGGACGCCGAATCCACTTCGCGCAAAAACCGCATCGCGTGCGAATGATTTTCCGTGACGATCGCGTCCGTATGTTGCGAGCCATATTTCGCAATATGATTTATTGCTTCATCCAGATCGCTGACGATTTTAATCGCAACAATCGGTGCTGAATATTCTTCAAACCAGTCGGCCTCAGACGCATCTACCAGCGGGGCGATGCCTGAAGAGGCAAGCAGGGCGCGGCTTTCCGGGCACACGCGCATCTCCACATTCTTTGCGGCGTAAATTTTTGCGATCTGCGGCAACACCTTCGGCGCAATATGTTTCGCCACCAATAAAGTTTCCATCGTATTGCACGGTGCATAGCGCTGCGTTTTTGCGTTGTCGGCAATCGCAATCGCCATTGCAGTATCGGCGCTGTCATCGATATAAACATGGCACACGCCATCAAGATGTTTTATCACCGGTACCATTGCTTCGTTCGCAATTTTGGACGTGAGACTTTTGCCGCCGCGTGGAATGATCACATCGATCACACCCTTCATCGCGAGCATCGCCGTGACCGCCGCGCGATCTGTTGTCGGCACCAATTGCACGGCGGTTTCCGGCAGATTCGCTTTTCGCAAACCTGCCACTATGCATACATGAATTGCGAGATTGCTTTCCAGCGCTTCGCTGCCACCGCGCAAAATGCAGGCGTTGCCGGATTTCAAACACAATGCCGCTGCGTCAGCGGTGACGTTTGGCCGCGATTCATAAATCATGCCGATCACGCCCAGCGGCACGCGCATTTTGCCGACCTGAATACCGGACGGGCGAAATTTTAATTCGCTCATTTCGCCTACCGGATCAGCCAATGCCGCGACTTCGCGCACGCCATCACTCATCGCGCGAATCGATTTTTCGGTAAGTGTTAAGCGATCAATAAACGCCTGATCGTGGCCGTTTTGTTTGGCGCGCGCGAGATCATTTGCGTTTGCGTTGAGGATGATGGCTGTTTGCGTAATGATTGCCTCCGCTGTGTAAATCAAGGCCGCGTTTTTGCCCGCCGTGGACGCGCGCGCCAATTCACGCGCCGCCGATTTGGCAGCCACGCCAATTTGTCGCATTGTCTTTGCAACCGTCTCTGCAACGTCCATATTCAAATCAGTTAAATCATTAGCCATGACAAATTTTAACCCGTTTGTTTAGCCAGACTGCCAGGTGCGCAGCCCCGCACGCACGCCAGCAATCCCGCATGCAAGCTGGAATAACGCATCCCACGGATTGTTGCTATCAAGGCCTTTAATCATGCGATCCACTTTTGCGGCGAGCAAATTCAATTTGGACAAGCTATCTGGCGTATGCTTGCGCGCAGTGCGCTCCAGCTCGCGCGCCTTGCTGGGGTGCGGCGCACGACCTGCTTTGGTGGTGCCGCGCACCCGCATAAGCGAACGCAATTCATTTGCCAGCACCCACAAAATCAACGGCGGCGCTTCGCCTTCTGCATTCAATCCATCGAGCATGCGAGAAATGCGCGCGGCCTTGTCCTTATCCGCGCCATCGTGAATCGCGGACACCAATTGAAACGGATTAAAACGCGACACATTCGCCACGCTTTCCTCCAGCACTGCGAGGGTGATTTCGCCAGGTGGGCACAGCAGCGCGAGTTTTTTAATTTCCTGCTGAGCGGCCAGTAAATTGCCTTCCACACGATCCGCCAAATATTCGAGCGCTTCGTCATTCGCGCGCTGATCCTGACGCGCCAAACGCGCACCCAACCAGCGCGGCAAATGCGCACGCTCAACCGGCATCGCTTCAATCATGGTTGCTACGGCTTCAAGTGCTATAAACCATTTGGTTTGTTTGCCCTGCCAATCCATTTCCGGCAACGTGATGAGTGTCACCGTATCGTCTGGCAATCGCGCGCAGTAGTCGGCGATTGCTTGCGAACCTTCCTTGCCCGGCTTGCCGGTGGGGATGCGAATTTCAACAAAACGGAGCGACGCAAACAATGACAACGCGTTACTGGCGCTAAGCAAACTATCCCAATCAAAGCCGGATTCCGCAGTAAAAACTTCGCGCTCCACATAGCCGGTTTTCTTGGCGATATCGCGAAAACTATCGGATGCCTCCAGCGCGCCCAGCGGCTCCGCACCAAAAATCACCGTCAATAGCGGCAGTGATTTGGGTGGGCGTTCGATAAATTGTTCGGCGGTTAATCTCATGGCGTGCTGAGTCTAATTAATTTTTTTTCACCGCCACCATGCGCCGCAAAATCTGTCCCACCGCATCTTTTTCCATGTCGGTATAAAGCAATGCTTCTTCCTGCTGCTTGGCGATGATGAGCGAATCATCGTAAGCTAGAATCCGCGTCAATAGAATCTCGCTGGTTGGAATCAACACGCGGCCATTTGATTCCGTAAATTGATAACGCACGAGGAACCTCAATTCATATTCGCGCACGCGACCCGCACCCGACAGCGACAAAATTTGTCGATCACGCCGCTCGGAACTGATGTTGAGTTCAGCGTCGGCAGTCTTCGCTGTTGGCACCGATTTGCTTGAAGTGTTCGCCAGCTCGCGGCGCACCAAACTCGCTACAGTAGACGTGCTGGGAGCCGCGACGAAGATGCCTTGATATGGCAATTCGTAGGAGCCACGGAACGTGAAACCGCAGGCCGCTAAGCCTAATGCAAGGCCTGATGCAAGTCCCAAAGACGCCAACATTTTAACCATACTAGACCACGACATTAATAAGCTTTCCCGGCACCACAATCACTTTTTTGATTGGCTTGCCGTCAGTATGTTTGACGACACCTTCGTCACGCAGCGCCAAGGCTTCAATGATCTCTTTGCTTGCGTCGGCACGTACTGAAATCTGCCCTCGCAGCTTGCCGTTTACCTGTACCACGATCTGAATTTCATCCTGCACCAGCGCGGCCTCATCCACTTTTGGCCACGGCGTATCCATGATGTCGCCATGCAATTTCTCGAAGCCCAATTCATTCCACAACTGAAACGCGATGTGCGGCGCTACCGGGTAGAACATGCGAATCAAAATGGAAATGCCTTCGCGGGCAACGAATGCTGCGTGTGCGTTAGCGTCTGTTTTTAATTCCTCCAGCGCATTCAGCATTTTCATCGCGGCTGATACTACGGTGTTGTATTGCAGGCGCTGATAATCGTGTGTGGCTTGCTTGAGAATGCTGTGAATGCTGTGTCGCAAGGTTTTTAATTCACGCGATAAATCATTGGCGTTAATTTTTTCAGCCGCTGTTTTAACGAGATCGCGTTTAACCACATCACGCTGCTGCAATCCATACGCATAAAACCGACGCAAAAATCGAAATACTCCTTCCGCGCCCGAATCCGACCACGCTGCACTTTGATCCGGCGGCCCGGCAAACATCACATACGCGCGCGCGGTGTCTGCACCAAATTTTTCGATAATGTCTTTGGGCTCGACCACGTTGTTTTTCGACTTCGACATTTTTTCCATGCCGCCCAACAGCACGGGTTGCCCGTCTTCCTTGGATGTGGCACCGACGGGCCGACCTTTATCGTCGTAGGCCACTTCAATTTCAGCCGGATAGTACCAGCGCTTTTTGCCCGCATTATCTTGACGATAAAAACATTCTTTCGACAACATGCCTTGCGTAAATAAATTCGTAAACGGCTCGTCAAAATTAATGAGACCAAAATCCTTCATCACCTTCGTCCAGAACCGCGCATAAAGCAAATGCAACACTGCATGCTCAATCCCGCCGATATATTGATCCATCGGCATCCAGTAATCATTGCGCGCATCTACCATACTCATCGCGGAATCAGGCGAGCAGTAGCGCATGAAATACCATGACGAATCAACAAACGTATCCATCGTATCGGTCTCGCGCTCGGCGGGCTGGCCGCATTTCGGGCACACGCAATTAAAAAAGCGCGCATCTTTTTTTAGAGGATTGCCCGAACCATCCGGCACCAGGTCCTCCGGTAATTTCACGGGCAAATCGGCGTAGGGCACGGGTACTGGGCCGCAGCTATTGCAATTAATAATCGGGATCGGCGTACCCCAATAACGTTGACGGGAGATACCCCAATCGCGCAGGCGATATTGGATTTTCTTTTCGCCGCTCTGTGACTTTAATTGCGCGGCGACGTAATCAATGGCGGCTTCGTATTGCATGCCATTGAGTGCGCCGGAATGAATGCATGTGCCATTGTCTGCGTAATGCGCTTGCCATGTATCAGTCGAATACGGCTTGCCTGAATCAATCACCTGCTTAATCGGTAACGCATATTTTTTCGCAAACGCAAAATCGCGCTCGTCATGCGCAGGCACGCCCATCACTGCGCCATCGCCATAAGTCATCAAAACATAATTGCCGACCCAGACTGAAATTTTTTCATCCGTAAGCGGATGCGTGACGAACTGGCCGGTGGGCATACCTTTCTTTTCCATCGTCGCCATATCAGCTTCGGCCACGCCGCCTTTTTTGCATTCTTCAATAAAAGTATGCAGCGCGGGATTGCACGCGGCGGCAACAGTGGCAAGCGGATGCTCAGGCGCCACCGCGCAAAACGTGACGCCCATGATGGTATCGGCGCGGGTCGTGAACACGAACAGCTTGCCATCTTGCACCAGTTTTCCTGTCGTATCTTTTACATCATGGCTGAATGCAAATCTGACCCCAACCGACTTACCAATCCAGTTTTCCTGCATCGTGCGCACTTGGTTGGGCCAGCCGGTTAGTTTGGTTTTGACACCTTCAAGCAATTCTTCCGCGTAGGACGTGATCGACAAATAATAGCCAGGAATTTCGCGTTTCTCGACCGGCGCGCCTGAGCGCCAGCCACGGCCATCAATCACCTGCTCATTCGCGAGCACGGTTTGATCGACCGGATCCCAATTCACCACTTGCGTTTTACGATACGCGATGCCTTTTTCCAGCATCTTCAAAAAAAACCACTGATTCCACTTGTAGTAAGCAGGATCGCAGGTCGCGATTTCGCGCGACCAATCGAACGCCAAACCCAGCGGCTGCATCTGCGATTTCATGTCGGCAATATTGGCGCGCGTCCACTTCGCGGGCGGCACATTATTCGCTATCGCTGCGTTTTCCGCGGGCATACCAAACGCATCCCAACCCATCGGCATCAGCACGTTATAACCGTTCATGCGCAGATAGCGCAGCATCACATCGTTGATCGTGTAATTGCGCACATGGCCCATGTGCAGCTTGCCGGACGGATACGGCAGCATCGAGCATGCATAAAATTTGGGGCGCGGCTGGCCGTTGCGATCTACAGCGTTTTCGGTAACGTGATAAGCGCGAGTGGCCGCCCAATGTGCTTGCGCGCGGGCTTCGATTTCTTTGGGTTCGTAGGACAACAAAGGCGGGAATGTTTGGTTCATCAGGCAGGAGAAAATACGCAATCAAAATTAAACATTTTCATAGCGAAAATGTTGGACTTTTGATTATACATGCGAGCGCTTAAAATCGTGCCGCGCGAATAGTTATAGATTTACAAACCCTATATCCCGCGCGGCGTTTGAAGCGATTTTGCCTTAAACGGCACGCCAATTGGCGTTCTAGTGTGCCAATGTTTGAAACGATGCCATTGCCGCCGGTGCGCGCCGCATCCAGCGGGTGAACGCACGTGCATCGCCGGTGTGAGCGTGCTCCATGAGGTCGAGCGCTTCGGGTGTGATTCTGCGTGCGCCACAAAACGCCGCGCATTTAAGCCCCATGCGCATCCACCGATTGGGCACGCGTACCAGTGCGGCACGAGGGTTGCCGCGCGCCGTGCGCAGTGCCTGTACATAGCTTGCGATGGAGCATTCTTCCGCGCCCACCGCATCCACATCGCAGCCCAATGCGCGCACCGTGCCGATTAATGACAAACACAGCGCGGCCAGATCATCAACATGAATCGGTGCGATCGCTTTGGTATCTGTCGGCAAACACAGCACCGGCAAATGCGATTGCATCAAGAGTAATTGCGTGGCGGGCGAATCATGGCCAAACACGACTGAAGGCCTGACAATAATCGCGCCGGAATGCGCGGCACGAATCGCATTTTCGCCATCGCGTTTGCTACTGAAATAAGGCGTGTTGGCCGCGTGATTTAAACCAAGTGCTGAGATATGCAGAAACGGTTTTTTCAATTCCGCGCAGGCCGTTGCGAGTGCGGCGGGCGCATCGCAATTCACCGCCTGCAAAACGTTTTTCGGCGCACGCAAAACCCCCACACAATTAATCACCGAATCAATATTGGCTAAGCGCGGCAGCCATGTTTTTGCCGCAATATCACGCTGCATATTGCAGTTGATCGTGTCTTTCGCCGCCATCACCGATGGTCTGACCGCGCGAACCACATGGTGCCCAAGTTTCACCGCCGCACGTGCGATATGCCGACCAATAAATCCGTTTCCGCCGACGATCAAAATTTTCATTTTCTTTCCTTTATCCAGTAGACAAAGTAGTCACCCAACATGGCATTTCTATGTGCAGAAAGTGGCTAAATGCAGTTAGCGTTTATTCATCTCCGCAGCTTCGCAAGCAGAAAATTCATCTTTCTCCTGACGCTCAACCGCGCAGGTTTGGCTGCGCGCAAATGCCGTTTTTGAATGTGCTTCAGCAGCGATGGGTGATGCGGGAGTAAACCAGTTCATCACCCGATGCAGCCCCAATCGCGACAGCAGAAAGCGATTTCGCACGACCCACGGGTAGGCGCGTACCGCCAGCGGCTTAACCCAGCGGTGCGCAAGCATGGAACTCACAAAATTCATATCCGCAGCCTGATACGCCGCGATGAATACATCCACGCCGCGCAACCACTCACCCGCCGCGTCCTGCGCATGGATCACGTTCATCATCGTCTCGCGATTCGCCGGCAAGCCACGATCATCAAAATCTACCGGGCTGCAATCCACCAGTAAAATCGCGCTGTGCTTATCGCGTGCGACGAGATTATTAATTTCGCTGCTGCACAGCTTGCAAGAGCCATCAAAATAAATGGTGATCGGATACGTGACCATGATGCTTGCCTTTCGTTATTTCAGTATAAAGTGAAATTAAATGACAAAAAATTTTGCTCAATAAGTTAAATCTATTCCGCGGCTTTCACGCTCACTTGCTTCCCATGCACTAAATGCTGCACCTTCGCCCCTAGCTTGATTACTTTCATCATCGTCGCAGGCTCCAGCCGAATCATTTCGGAGGCCCACGCAGACAACGCCTCCATCAACGCCAATGTTTCCTTGATCCGCATTTGCGCGGCCTTGTCCTCAGAAGCAATATCGCCACTTTTCAGACAATCCCGCAGCACCTCAATCGTCGGATCAAATTCACGTGATTTCCGCTCGCGCACCACCGTGCGAAACAGCTCCCACACGTCCGTCGTGGTTTCATAATGATCGCGCCGGTCGCCCATTAAGGGAACAGAGCGAATCAAATTCCAGTTCGACAACTCCTTCAAACTCATACTCACGTTGGAGCGCGCCACGTCGAGCGTCTCCGTGATTTCATCCGCATTCATCGGCCGCCCGGTAATGAACAGCAGCGCATGAATCTGCGCGACGGTGCGATTCACGCCCCAGGTCGAACCCATCTCGCCCCAGTGGAGTACAAATCTTTTGGCAACAGGTTTTAGTTCCATAACTCAACTGTATTCCTTACGGTTGTTTCAGTCAAGACTGAAACTTGTGATTAATCTAGCTTTTAAAACTCTAATACTGGTGCGGCTTTTGAAGCATAAATGGCTAAAAAGCCGCGCCGGTATTGCCATTTTAATTTTAATTCTATGTGCCGCACATGAGTACATTTCAAAGTGCCATTTAGAGTGCCATTTTAAATATGGCTCTAGCGCGATGGTGCGGGTGATACCAAATATACAATTTACGAAGGAGTAGAGCGACGATAAAAATAGCATGCAATATTAAACAAATACAATGCACGGACATGCCCATAGAGCCATGCCGAAAATATCGAGATGATGAAAACGATGGAAAATAAAATTGTCAAATCAGGCACCGCACAACTCGCGGTAAGCCAAACTGGCGCTGGGCAAGCGCTGGTATTTCTGCATGCTGCGGTTGCCGACAAGCGATCATGGGAGCCATTGATTGACGCGCTAACTGAGACGACAGATAGCTTTGAGTCGATAGTCTACGATTGTCGCGGATTTGGGCACACCACTTTTATCGAAGAGCATCACTCAAGC